>NZ_DATBQK010000044.1:0-22046 GCF_036560865.1 Rudaea sp. | reverse complement strand
GTTTTGGATTTCATGGAAGTAGATTTGTGCTTCACGCTGCGTTGCCTTGCGGAATGAGATGACGCGGATTTCATGCTCGGTCTCCGTGTGAACGATCGAAACAGGAATGCCGGCGAGAAGGCCAAGCGTTACAAACCGTTGCTCGCCGTAGGAGAACCGAGCATCTTCGAAAGTGTAGGTAGCGCCCTCGAAAACGAGCGGAGCATCAACGAAGTCGAGTCCGTGAGCCTTCAAATTCGAAGCGCGTTTTGTCTTCGACCAAGTGAACTCCATAGGCGCAGTGTATATACGATATGTAGTGGCGTCAACAGAATTCTTGAGGCCTAGCGCCTAATTGAGCCAAGCCGCGAAACTGGTTCGGCCCGAATGAAATTGCTAAATCTTGTCTGTCCGGAGGTGATCACGAAGGCTGGCTTCTAATTGCTGCTTGAGATCGTCAATTTTTACGAACGATTGCTGAAGCTCCTTGTGACTATTTGGGGCGCTGCGATCGAAATTTTGAACTTTGTCTTTAAAGGTGTTCAGCGCAGAGATGATCTGCTCATGGATGGACAAAATTGGTCTTGGAAGGATGAGGCGAAGCAATCCTTGGCGAGAGTTCCAATCTTCAGCAAACCCATCAATTTTCGATAGAAAGTCTTTCTTTGTGTCCAAGTCTTCGCGGTCAGGCCAACGAAGAATGTCCGCGTGTGATGTGCTCTGGCACAACTGATAGTGGCGGTAAAACATTGCGTAGTAGTCAACTACGTGATGCACATGCTTGTCATAGCTTAAGGCTGTTAGACCAAGCTCCTTTCGGAGCTCTTCAATCTGAATTAGGACGACGTTTTGCTCGTTCTGGAGAATCCGCTTTGCCGTAATATCACCGAGCCATCGAAATAGGCTAGCCACAATGGCAGCGCCGCCGCCGAGAGACAGCAGTATTGCGACGGCGATCGAAAAAGGTGAATTTGTCGGTCATGGTTGAAAAATCTAACAAGAATTCAATTTCTATCCGCTGCCCATTGTCGCAGCCTAATCGCGCAGCATGGACCTATACAAGAACGCCGAAATGACGACCGCCCGACCCGCCAATACTACTCGCCGCGCGCTCGTCACCGGCGCCAGCGGCGATATCGGCGCGACGATCTGCCGCGAACTTGCGGCGCAGGGTTGCTTTGTCTACGCACACGCGCACGCGAATGCGGAACGCGCGCAGGCGCTGGTCGACGAAATCCAGTCGAATGGCGGCACGGCGCAGGTGGTCACATTCGATCTGACGGACGCTGCGGCAACGCGCGCGGCGATCGAAACCCTGCTTGCCGATGGACCGATCGAGGTTTTGGTGCACAACGCAGGTATCCACGACGACGCACCGCTCGCAGGCATGCGCGACGAGCAATGGCATCGGGTGATCGACGTGTCGCTGCACGGATTCTTCCACATAACGCAGCCACTGCTGTTGCTGATGGCGCGCGCGCGCTTCGGGCGCATCGTGGCGGTGTCGTCGGTTGCGGCGGTGCTCGGCAATCGCGGCCAGGTCAACTATGCGGCGGCGAAGTCGGCCCTGCACGGCGCGGCGAAATCGCTCGCACGCGAGATGGCATCACGCGGGATCACAGTGAATGTCGTCGCGCCGGGCGTGATCGCCGGGCGCGTGGCCGATGCGGCCTTCGACTCGGAGCAGATCAAGCAGCTGGTGCCGGCCGGGCGCGCGGGCACGGCGACCGAGGTCGCCAGTCTGATCGCGTATCTGTGTTCGGACGCCGCCGGTTATATCAACGGGCAGGTGATCGGCATCAATGGCGGCATGGGCTGAGCCGGCAGGCGCTACACGGCCGCGACACTCTGGCGCGGTGCCTTCCGCGCGCAAGGACTCGCCGCTATACTTTGCGCCAACGCAAAGCGTGGCTCAGCCGCGATTGCGCAAAATTCGTTACCGGCCGCTGCCGGCTGACCCCATCCAGGTGATGCGTCCGTGACCAATCCCGTTACCCCCACCGATCGACAATTCCTCAAGCACTTTTCGATGGTGATCGGCTTTCTGGTGCTGGTCATGTTCGCATTGATCGGTCTGGCATTGCTCCTGTATTCCCATCATCCGCCGCCGGTAAATCCCTCGCATGTCGAGGAAGTGCAGGCGCGCATTGCGCCGGTCGGCGGCGTCTATGCGGGCGATACCGGCCGCGCCGCGCTGCAGGCCGCGCAGGACGCCGCGAAAAAGGCCGCGGAAGGTCAAGTGGCCTACGGCGGCACGCTCGACGGCAAGACCATCTTCGGCAATCTGTGCCAGACCTGCCATACCAATGCCGCGACCGGTGCGCCGGTGATCACCGACAAGAGCGCCTGGGCACCGCGCGTCGCCGAGGGCCTCGAAACCCTGGTCAAACATGCGACCGAAGGGTTCCAAGGCAAGGATGGCAAGCTGATGCCCGCCAAGGGCGGCAATCCGTCGCTGACCAACGAGCAGGTCAAGGCCACGGTCGAGTGGATGCTGACGCAAGTTAAGTGACTTCTGGATGAAGTCATCCCGGCCGTACAGGGATGTACTCTTGAGCCGGGATCGAGCGTCTAATCGATGCCGAGCAATCGCCGCCGGTCGTGCGCGTAGCCGATCAAGTCCGGAAAGAAGCGCGCAAACGTTTCATCGAGCGCGCTCGCGCGCTGCCATAGCTCGGGCCCGGCTTCGGCCAGCGGATTGGCGCGGCGCAGACGTCCGCTGATACCGCCGAGCGCCTGTTCGATCGCCGCGCGCTGCGCATAGCCGACGAACAAGCCGTGGCTGCGCATGTAGTGCGCGAAGCGCAGCAAGTCCGCCGGCAGTTGCGCCGCGTCGGCCGCAACCAGATCCAGCATGCGCGTGGACAGCGCGGCCAGCGATTCGTCCGAATAGCGCGACCAGTCGCGCGCCAGCGCATGGTCGAAATACATGTCGAGCAGGATCCCGGCATAGCGGCGCAGCGGCGCATCGAACAGGCGGCGCGCCTCGATAACGAATGGATGGCTATCCGTATAGACGTCTATTTTTCGATGCAGCATGACGCCGGCGCGCAAGGCCGGTGGCCAGTCCGGAGCGGGCGCGCCGCGCCAGAAATCGCCGAGCAGGCCGCCGAGCTGCGCCTGGGCCTGCGTGCCGGCGAGAAAAATGTGGGCGAGATGATTCATCCGTGGCGGCTGGGGTCGGACCGATCCGATGTCAAATGACGGTGGCTGTCCGCTATTATGCGCAGCCTCATGACGACCGACACTGTACCGGATCGATTCCCCGCGACCGCGACGACCTTCCTGCTGTCCGGGCCGGCGGGCGCACTCGAAGTCGCCACCGACATGCCGGCGCCCGACCTCGCGCGCGCGGGCACGGCGATCGTCTGTCATCCGCATCCGCTGCAGGGCGGCACCATGCACAACAAGGTGGTGACCACGCTCGAACGCGCGCTGCGCGAACTGGGTCTGGCGACCGTGCGCTTCAATTTCCGCGGGATCGGCGCATCGGCGGGAACCTTCGACGACGGCCGCGGCGAGACTGACGATGCGCTTGCGGTTGCGGCGTGGGTGCGGCGCGTGCGACCCGATGATGTGCTCTGGATGGCCGGATTTTCGTTCGGCAGCTACGTCGCCCTGCGCGTGACCGGTACCTTGCCCGTGCGCCAGCTGATTACGGTCGCGCCCGCGGTAACACGGCTGGATTTCAGCGCGTTGCCGATGCCCGCATGCCCGTGGCTGGTGATTCAGGGCGAAGCCGATGAAATCGTCGAACCCGCCGCGGTGTATGCGTTTGTCGCCGCGCGCGCTCCGGCGCCGACCCTGATACGCGTGCCGGATACCGGCCATTTTTTCCATCGTCGCCTGATCGAATTGCGCGGCATCGTGCAGGACGGCGTGCGCGCGAACCTGCCGCCGCTGCTGGGCACGGCGCACGCATGACCGAGGCCAACGCCGCCGTCGTCGCAACCCCGAGCGCATTGTATGCGCGGGGCGTCTTGGAAAAACGCTGGGAAGACGATGCTGCGCAGCGCGCCGTGCTTCTGCGCCTGGATCGCATCCAGGCCGAACTGATCGAGGCCGAGAACAGCAGTTGGTGGCGCCGCCTGCGCTCCACGCCGCCCGCGCGCGGCCTTTATCTGTGGGGCTCGGTCGGGCGCGGCAAGACCTTCCTCATGGACTTGTTTCTGCAGTCGTTGCCGTTCGAGCAGAAGCTGCGCCTGCATTTCCACCGTTTCATGGGCCGCGTGCATGCCGAGTTGAACCGCTTGAAGGGGCATGAGGATCCGCTCGTCGCGGTCGCCGCGCATTTCGCCGCGCAGGCGCGCGTGTTTTGTCTGGACGAATTCTTCGTCACCGACATCGGCGATGCGATGATCCTGGGCAACCTGCTCAAGCACCTGTTTGCACGCGGCGTCACCTTGGTGACGACATCGAATATCGAGCCCGGGCTCTTGTACAAGGACGGTCTGCAACGCGAACGGTTTCTGCCCTCGATCGCGCTGATCGAACAGAATTGCGAGGTGTTGGAACTGTTGTCGAGCCAGGACTATCGCTTGCGTGCGCTGACCGATGCCGGGGTTTATTTCACCCCGCTCGGCGAAGCGGCCGAGCGGGCGCTCGCGGCGTGTTTCGCGCGCATCGCGCCGGGCGTCCGGCGCAACGAGCCGACCATCGACATCAACGGCCGCGCAATTGCGGTCAAGCACCGCGCCGATGGCGTGATCTGGTTCGAGTTCGCCGCGCTGTGCGAAGGCCCGCGCGCGGTCGCCGACTACATCGAGATCGGGCAGAGCTTCAACACGGTGCTGATTTCCAATGTGCCGCAATTTGTCGTCGATGCGGACAGGGAAGACGCGGCGCGGCGTTTCGTCAACCTGGTCGACGAGTTCTACGACCACGGCGTCAATCTCGTGGTCTCGGCCGCCGCGCCGCCGCAGGCGTTGTACCGCGGCCGCCGCCTGCTCAACGAATTCGCACGCACCGAAAGTCGGCTGATTGAAATGCAGAGCGCAGAATATCTGGCCAGCGCGCATCGGCATTGAACTTTCAGTCTGACGAACAAGGGAGGCAGGATAAAAAGTGACTTCTGTCCATTGCGATGCGGCGGACTATTGGTTATATATACCCAATGGTTTAGTATTTCGATTGCAATCCCGCCGGCCAGCCCCATGACGTTGCGATGCGCAACCCAAGGCCGGCTGCGCGCTGGCAAAATCCGGTAACAAACTTCAGAGGCGTTTTTTCTATGCCGTCCAGACTGTTTCGCAGCGCCGTTGTCGCTGCCCTGGTCATCGCGTTCATCAGTGGGTGTGGCAAGAGCGGGCCGGCACAACCGGCACAGATGCCGGCGGCCGAAGTCGGCGTGGTGACCGCAAAGGCGCAGGCTGTGCCATTGACTCAGGATCTGGTCGGGCGTCTGTCCGCTACGCGCAGCGCGGATGTGCGCGCGCGGGTAGCCGGCGTGCTGCAGAAGCGCGTGTATACCGAAGGCAGCGACGTCAAGGAAGGCCAGGTGTTGTTCGAGATCGACCCGGCGCCGCTGCGCGCGGCTTACAACGCGCAAGCAGCGAATCTTGTCGCGGCGCAGGCGACCTACACGAACAATCATGTCGCTGCCGAGCGCACTCGCTCCGTGGCGGGCAAGGGCCTGCTGTCGAAGACCGATCTGGACAATGCGCAGGCTGCCGAGCGCACCGCCGCCGCGGCCGTGCAGCAGGCGCAGGCCAACGTCGACAGCGCGAAGATCAGCCTTGGCTATGCCAGCGTGACCGCGCCGATCAGTGGCCGCGCCGGCCAGCAGCAAGTGACCGAAGGTGCGCTGGTCGGTCAGGGCGATGCCACCCTGCTGACGACAATCTCGCAGATCGATCCGATCTATGCGAATTTCAGTCAGGCGGTTGGCGACCTCGATCAGCTGCGCCGCGCGCAGTCCACCGGTGACATCAGCCTCGAACAACCGAACAAGGCCAAGGTCGAACTCACGCTGCCGGACGGCACGCCGTACGGCCAGCCGGGCACGCTGGACTTTTCCGATATCGCGGTCGACGCCGCAACCGGCGCGGTCAGCCTGCGCGGCATCGTGCCGAATCCGGATCACATCCTGCTGCCGGGCATGTACATCAGCGTGCGCGTGACGTTCGGCGAACTCAAGCACGCCTATCTCGTCCAGCAGGCCGCGGTGCTGCGCGACGCCAAGGGTCCGTATGTGTTCGTCGTCGGCAGCGACGGCAAAGTCGCGCAGAAGCGCATCACCGCCAGCACGCAGCAGGGCGAATACTGGGTCGTGACCGACGGCATCGCCGACGGCGATCAGATCGTCGTCTCCGGCGTGCAGAAGGTGCGGCCCGACGCGCCGGCCAAGGCCGTGCCTTGGTCGCCGAACGGGGACAACAACGCGAAGCCCCAACAGGCTCCCGCGCAACCCGCCGCCGGCAAGCACTGAGGCGCCGCCATGTCGAGTTTCTTCATCGACCGCCCGGTCTTCGCCTGGGTCATCGCGATCCTGATCGTGCTCGGCGGCGCGATCTCGATCACGCGCCTGGGCATCGAATCCTACCCGTCGATCGCGCCGCCGCAGGTCGTGATCAGCGCCAGCTATCCGGGCGCCGACGCCGAAACCGTCGAGCGCACCGTGACGCAGGTGATCGAGCAGCAGCTCACCGGCATCGATCACCTGATGTATTTCAGTTCCACGTCGAGCGCCAACGGCGGCTCGTCGGTGACGCTGACCTTTGACCCGGGCACGAATGCGGACATCGCCCAGGTGCAGACCCAGAACAAGGTCGCGCTCGCGACGCCGCGCCTGCCCAGTGAGGTGACGCAGCAGGGCGTGACGACGGTGAAGTCGAATCCCGACTTCCTGATGTTCTTCGCGCTCAAGTCCGACGACGGGCGGTCGAACTCCTACGAGCTCAACAACTTCGTCTCGTCGAGGATCATCGACCAGATCGCGCGTCTGCAGGGCGTCGGCAACACGTTTCAGGTCGGTTCCGAATTCGCCATGCGCGTCTGGCTCGATCCGGACAAGCTGCACGGCTTCGGATTGTCCGCCGCCGCCGCGCTGAGCGCGGTACGGCAGCAGAACGTGCAGGTCGCGGCAGGCGCCGTGGGCGCGGAGCCGACCATTCCCGGCGTCGGTTTCACCGCGACAGTGCGCGCGGAAGGCCGCTTCACCACGCCGCAGCAGTTCGAGGACATCATCCTGCGCGCGAACGCCGACGGCACCACGGTGCGATTGAAGGACGTTGCACGGGTGGAGCTCGGTCCGTACAGCTATGGCCAGCGCGTGATGTACAACGGCCAGCCGGTCGCCGGCGTCGGTGTGCAGCTCGTCAGCGGCGCGAACGCGCTCACCGTCGCCGGCGAAGTGAAGGCCAAGCTCACCGATTTGCAATCGACCTTCCCGCCGGGCGTGTCGTGGTTCGTGCCGTACGACTCGACGCAGTTCGTCAAGATCTCGATCGAGGAAGTGGTGAAGACGCTGATCATCGCCGTCGTCCTCGTGTTCTTCGTCATGCTGATGTTCCTGCAGAACTTTCGCGCGACGATCATCGCCACACTGGTGATCCCGGTGGCGCTGATGGGCGGCTTCCTCGGCATGTTTGCGGCCGGATTCACGATCAACCAGTTGAGCCTGTTCGGCATGGCGCTCGCCATCGGCATCGTCGTTGACGACGCCATCGTGGTGATCGAGAACGTCGAGCGCCTGATGCGTGAGGAAGGTCTGTCGCCGAGGGAAGCGACGCGCAAGGGCATGCACCAGATCACCGGCGCCGTCGTCGCCATCGCCGTAGTGCTGATGGCCGTGTTCGTGCCGAGCGCAATGCAGACTGGCTCGGTCGGCGCGATCTATCGCCAGTTTGCGCTCACCATCGCGCTGTCGACCGGCACCTCCGCGTTCCTCGCGCTGGTGTTCACGCCGGCGCTGTGCGCGACGATCATCAAGCCCGCGCACGGAGGCCGCAAGAATTTCCTCTTCAACGGCTTCAACCGGCTGTTCGACTGGACGCGCGAAACCTATACCCGCGACGTGCGCCGCGCGATCCGCCATGTGCCGTCGTGGATGGCCGCATTCGTCGCCATCTGCATTCTGTGCGGATTCCTGTTCTACAAGCTGCCGAGCAGCTTCGTGCCGGAGGAGGATCAGGGCTACGCGCTCGCCATCGTGCAGCTACCCGCCGGCGCGACCATCGCGCGCACCAATGCGGCAATCGACAAGGTGGTCTCGATCATCCGCAGCAATCCGGAAGTCGAAGGCACGTTCGCGCTCAGCGGTTTCAGCTTCGTCGGCACCGGCGAGAACGTCGGCATGGCGTTCATCCGCCTCAAGCCATGGGGCGAGCGCAAGGCCGGCGCGCCGGAACTCATCGGGCGCATCCAGGGCCAGTTGTTCGGCGGCGTGCGCGACGCGATGGCATTCGTCGTCAACCTGCCGACGATCCGCGGCCTCGGCCGTTTCGGCGGTTTCGACATGTACCTGCAGGACCGCGGCGGACAGGGCCACGATGCGCTGGTCAACGCGCAGAACATTTTGCTCGGCAAGACCGCGCAGCACGCCGACACGCTGGTCGGCGTGCGCCCCAACGGCCTCGAGGATTCGCCGCAGCTCGACATGAAGGTCGACCGCGTGCAGGCGCAGTCGATGGGTCTTTCGCTGTCGGACGTTTATACGGCCATCCAGCTCATGCTCGCGCCGGTCTACGTCGACGACTTCATCTATGGCGGCCGCGTGCTGCGCGTGACAATGGAAGCGGATGCTAAGTTTCGCACGAGTCCGGAGGCGCTGACCCATTTCTACGTGCCGAGCAGCCGCGTATCCGTGAGTGGCAGCGGCAGCAACGGCAGCAGCGGCACGAACGTGTCGTCCACGCCGCCGATGATTCCGCTGTCGAACGTGGTGAAGACGGATTGGCGCCTCGCTTCGCCAAGCCTGGTCCGCTACAACGGCTACGAGGCGATCGACATCGTCGGCGGCAACACGCCGGGCAAGAGTACCGGCGAGGCGATGTCGCTGATGGACCAGCTCGTGAAGGAATTGCCGCCTGGCTTCGCCGCCGAGTGGACCGGTCAGTCGCTCCAGGAAATCATTTCCGGCAATCAGGCGCCGATCCTCATCCTGTTCTCGATCGTGGTCGTATTCCTGTGCCTCGCCGCGCTGTACGAAAGCTGGTCGATCCCGGTCGCGGTGATGCTGGTCGTGCCGTTAGGCATCACCGGCATGCTGGCGCTGACGCTGTTGCGCCACATCTTCGATCCGAGTCTCGCGAACGACGTCTACTTCAAGGTCGGCATGCTGACGATCATCGGCCTCGCCGCGAAGAACGCGATCCTGATCGTCGAATTCGCCGTCGCCGAACAGCGCTCCGGACGCCCGCTCGGCGCCGCGGTGGTCGACGCCTCGCGCCTGCGTCTGCGGCCGATCCTGATGACCTCGTTCTGTTTCATCCTCGGCGTGATGCCGCTGGCAATCTCAAGCGGCGCCGGCGCCAACGCGCGTCACGCCATCGGCACCGGCGTGATCGGCGGCATGCTGTTCGCGGCCTTCCTCGGTGTGCTGCTGATCCCGATCTTCTATGTCTTCATCCGCCGACTGCTCGGCGACAAACTCGAGCCGTCCGAGGAAACGCTGGCGGCGACGGCGAATCCGCCGCGCCACGAATAGCCGCAGGCGCCAGCGCCACCGGATAAGACGGCCGAGTGCCGTCTTGTGCGCACGTCGATTTGCGTCAGCGCGCGTGATGCCGACTTTCGACTCGGCAGACGCACGAAAAACCATGGCCACCGCCATGGCAAGCCAAACTGAGCGACCGGCAGTTCGCGCGCATCGCGCGCGGGCGGCGGGATGCGCTGAGCCGGCGACTAGTGTCAAAATCGGCTTTCGATAGCGCATCGAAAGCCGATGAATCTTTTTCCGATCTTTGCCGATCTCGCTGGCCGCGCGGTGCTGATCGTCGGCGGCGGCAGCGTGGCCGAACGCAAGGCGGCGCTGCTGCTGGCCGCCGAGGCACGCATCGATATCGTGGCGCAGGATCTGACGCCGACCCTGGCGGAATGGGCCAAGTCAGGCCGCGTGCGTCATCTGGCGCGCCAATTTGCCGCTGAGCAACTGGACAATCGTTGGCTGGCAATTGCCGCGACCGACGATTCCGCGCTGAATGCGCTGGTCGCGGTGGCAGCGAAGACGCGCCATATCTTCGTCAATGTGGTCGACAATGCCGCGCTGTCGACGTTTCATGTACCCGCAATCGTCGATCGCTCGCCGCTGATCATTGCGATTTCTTCGGGCGGCGCCGCGCCAATACTGGCGCGCCTCGCGCGCGAACGCATCGAAAGCTTCTTCGATCCGTCCTGGGGGACACTCGCCGATTTGCTCGCGCGCACACGTGCGCGCATTCGCGCGCGCTACGCGCAAGTCGCACCGCGCCGGCGTTTCTACGAACGCGTATTGCGCGGTCCGGTCGCCGAACTCGTGCGCGCGCAGCGGCCGCAGGAAGCGCAATCGGCACTGGAACAGATGCTCGGCGATGCGGCTACGGGGGCGCCGTCGCCCAGCCCTCAGCCCTCAGCCCTCAGCCCTGCTACAGGCTCGGTCGTGCTGGTCGGCGCAGGTCCGGGCGATCCGGGCCTGTTGACCTTGCACGCGTTGCGCGCACTCAACGAAGCCGATGTGATTCTGCACGATCGCCTGGTCAGCGATGCCGTGCTCGACCTCGCGCGCCGCGACGCCGTGCGTGTCGATGTCGGCAAGATCGTCGGCAAGCATCACACCCCGCAGGCGGGAATCAATGCGTTGATGGTCGAGCATGCGCGTGCGGGCAAGCGCGTGGTGCGCATCAAGGGCGGCGATCCCTTCATCTTCGGTCGCGGCGGCGAGGAGATCGAGTTCCTGCGCGCGCACGGCATCGCTTATTCGGTCGTGCCCGGCATCACCGCGGCAATCGCCTGCGCCGCGTACGCGGGCATTCCGCTCACCCACCGCGATCATGCCCAAGTCGTGCGTTTCGCCACCGCGCACCGCAAACGCAGCGAAGGCCCATCGAACAACGATGTCGCGCATGGCGCGACTCCGTCTTCCCCTCCTCCGCGTGCGGGGGAGGGCAAAGGGAGGGGGCAAGCTTCCGATGCGTTGACTGCGGGTGGCGAGACGCTCGCGATCTACATGGGCGTGGCCGAGTTCGCCAGTGTGCGCGATCGTCTCTACAACGAGGGCGTGTCTGCGGGAACACCGTTCGCGATCATCGAGAACGGCACGCGGCCCGAGCAACGCGTGCTCGTCGGCACCTTGGCCGAACTGGTCGAATGCGCGGCTGCCTATGCCGTGCAGGCGCCCGCCCTGCTCGTGGTCGGCGGCGTGGCGGAGTTGGCCGCTACGCAGCATTGGTTTGGCGCGCGCCCGCTTCAATCAGATAACCCTGTCGCGCGAAGCGCGACGATCACTCCCCCTCTCCCGTTTGCGGGAGAGGGCAAGGGGTGAGGGTTCACCGTAATTTCTACGCCTTGGCCCTATCCTGCTAGGCTATGCGTTCTTTTTGAAGAACCTAAGAACACACGGGAGACACCATGTCCGAGCCTATTTTCACCGCGCCCGCCGGCGGCGCCAAAATCAGCATCGCCAACGGCCGTTTGAACGTACCGGAAAATCCGATCATCCCGTTCATCGAGGGCGACGGCACCGGTGCCGACATCTGGCGCGCGTCGGTGCGCGTGCTCGACGCCGCAGTCGCAAAAGCCTACGGCGGCAAGCGCAAGATCCACTGGCTCGAAGTGTTCGCCGGCGAAAAATCCAATAACCAGTTCGGTACCTGGCTGCCGGAATCCACCGTGCAGGCCTGCCGCGATTATCTGATCTCGATCAAGGGTCCGCTGACCACGCCGATCGGCGGCGGCATCCGTTCGCTCAACGTCGCGCTGCGCCAGATGCTCGATCTGTACGTCTGCCTGCGTCCGGTACGCTGGTTCAAGGGTGTGCCTTCGCCGGTGAAGACACCGGAAAAAGTCGATATGGTGATCTTCCGCGAGAACACCGAGGACATCTATGCCGGCATCGAATACGCATCCGGCAGCGAAGCGGCGCAGAAATTACTCGACTTTATCGCGCAGAACGATCCGAAGGCGTTCGACAAGATCCGCTTCGGCACCAAGGCCAGGGCCGAAGGCTGGCAGAAGCAGCTCGAAGGCATCGGCATGCCGCATCGCGAAGTCGGCGTCGAAGTCGGTATCGGCATCAAGCCGGTCAGTCACCTCGGCACCGAGCGTCTCGTGCACAGCGCGATTTCCTACGCGGTTGCGAACAAGCGCAAATCGGTGACCCTGGTGCACAAGGGCAACATCATGAAGTTCACCGAGGGCGCGTTCCGTAACTGGGGCTACGAGGTCGCCGAGAAATTCTTCCCGAATCAGACCTACACTTGGGAGACTTGGGAAAAGACCAAGGCTGCCAAGGGCGAAGCCGAAGCGAATGCGGAACAAAAGGCCGCACTCGCCGCCGGCAAGGTGCTGATCAAGGACGCGATCGCCGACATCACCTTGCAGCAGGTGCTGACGCGCCCGGACGAGTTCGACGTGATCGCAACGCTGAATTTGAACGGCGATTACCTGTCCGATGCACTCGCCGCGCAGGTCGGCGGTATCGGCATCGCGCCGGGCGGCAATATCAATTACCTGACTGGCCACGCGGTGTTCGAGGCCACGCACGGCACCGCGCCGAAATACGCCGGCCTCGACAAAGTCAATCCGGGTTCGGTGATTCTTTCCGGCGAAATGATGCTGCGCTACATGGGCTGGACCGAAGCCGCCGACGCGATCATCACGGCGATGGACAGGGCAATCGCCAACAAGCGCGTGACTTACGATTTTGCGCGCCTGATGGACGGTGCGACCGAAGTGAAGTGTTCCGAGTTCGGCGACGAGCTGATCAGGAACCTGTAGGCGGTGAGGGAATCGCCGGCTTTGTGCTTTGTACGGCGGGTTATGCGCTCAAGGGCGCTAACCCACCCTGCGGCTAACAAGTATCTCTGACCGTTCAGTTCTCAGTGTGGCTGGATCAGTCGCGGCCGCTGCACAATCTTGCGGCACGCATCCGCGCAGCGCCGCACGACCGACACACTCAGCGATTGCTTGGCCCGGCTTGGCTCTTGCGCCGGCGTTGTCGGTACCTGTTCGGACGGCAATAAATGTCCTTGGGTGAACAGCATACCCAGTGACAGACTGTTGTATTTTTCAAGCCAGTTGCGCATGACACGCTCCACGCTTCTTGGTTAAGGTGCAGGCAGAATAGGCCTGTCCCGCTGGGGTAAAAAGCGATACTTTTGCAAGCCAGAGTTGAGCAATATTCAATGCTCGGTCGGCCATGGAATCAGCGCCGCGATGGTTTGCTCCTGGCTAGGCCGCCGCACGTCGATGAATGCGCCAGAGCATCTTTGTCGGCGCGCGTTGCGCCAATTCATGCTACCGATGCAGGTGAGGCCCGATGAAATTCATGGTACGACTTGTCGCTTCCCTCGGCCTGATCCTGCTGGCGCAGAATGTTTCCGCGCAGGAACATGCAACCTTGAACCTTGCGACCTACAATCTGCGCCTGAACGTCGACTCGGACGGTGTCAATGCCTGGCCGAAGCGCAAGGAGATGGTCAAGGGTCTGGTCCGCTATCACGAGTTCGATATCTTCGCCACGCAGGAAGGCCTGATCGATCAGCTCAACGATCTGGCGCAGATGCAGGAATACGCCTTCGTCGGCGCTGGCCGCGACGATGGGATTCACGGCGGCGAGCATTCGGCGATTTTCTACCGCAAGGAGCGTTTCACCCTGCTCCAATCCGGCAATTATTGGCTGAGCGAAACCCCGGACAAACCGTCGCTGGGCTGGGACGCGACCTGTTGTAAGCGGATCGCCTCGTGGGCCAGATTCCGCGACCGCGCAACGAAGAGGGAATTTTTCTTTTTCTCCGTGCATTTCGATCATCAAGGCGTGATCGCGCGCCGCGAATCGGGCAAGCTGATGGTGCGCAAGATCCGCGAAATCGCCGGCAGCGTGCCGGTCGTCTGCGCCGGCGATTTCAATTCGACCCCGGACACCGAGCAGATCCACACCATGCAAACCCTGCTGCGCGATTCGCGCCAGATCAGCGCCACGCCGCCGTACGGCCCGCTTGGCACCTTCAACGACTTCAAGCTCGATGGCCGGAACAACGAGTTGATCGACTATATTTTCGTCAGCGCGCAGTTCAAGGTATGGAAATATGCGGTGCTGACCGACTCCAGGGACGGGCGCAACCCATCCGATCACTATCCCGTCGTGGTCAAAGCCGAGCTCCAGTGAAACACGAAACGCACATGTTTTCCGTATCGCAGGGTTGCCGATGAAGGTCTCCGACTCCGGCGACGTCGCATCCGCAATCGCGGTTGCCGCGGACGACGGCATGGCTCTAGCCGAAGCGGCCTCGCTCGATATCCGCAACGGCTTTGCCCAGTACAACGCACGCTTTCGTGCCGTCACCCAGCGCGCCAAACTGCGCTTCGAGACGCGCGATTTCGCCTCCGCGCGCATGGACGCGGTCGAGCGCATCGATCTCTACGACATCTGCGTGCGCGTCACGACGCAGCGACTCGAGACGCTGTTGCGCGAGCGCGTGCGCAATCACGCGCTGTGGCAGCAGATCCGCCGCAGCTTCGCCGAGCTGATCGCGCCGCTGCTCGATCAGGAGCTCAACAAGACCTTCTACAACACGCTCACGCGGCGCTTCTTCCGCACGCACGGCGTCGACGCGGGCATTGAATTCGTCGCGCTCGACATCGAGCCGACCGATCGCATCACGCATCCGGTCGCGCGTCACAGCTACGCCGTGTGGGGACATCTGCCGCGCATCTGTCAGCGCATTCTCGGCGACTATTCCTTCGCCGTGCCGTATGCGCATATGGGCCTGTGCGCGCTGCGCATCGCCGAAGCGTTGACGCAACGGCTCGCCGACTGGGGCACGGATGCGGGCGGCGCCAATCCGGTACGCGCGATCGAGCTGCTCGAAACCGTGTTCTACCGCGAGCGCCGCGCCTACTTGGTCGGGCGCATCTTCGGTGTCGATCGCACCGCGCCATTGGTGATCGCGCTGGTCAACGAAGATGCAGGTTTGCGTGTCGATGCGGTACTCAGCGATCGCGCGCACGTGGCCCAGGTGTTCGGCTATACGCGCAGCTATTTCCAGGCCGATCTGGCCACGGTCGGCGACGCGATCGTGTTCCTGCGCACCCTCCTGCCGTACAAGCCGATCGACGAGCTGTACACGGTGCTCGGCCGCGCCAAGCAGGGCAAGACCGAGCGCTACCGGCATTTCTTCCGCCATCTCGGCGCCAACCGCGAGGAGCGGTTCGTCCACGCCGACGGCGAACGCGGCATGGTCATGGCCGTGTTCAGCCTGCCTTCGTATGCACTGGTATTCAAGCTGATCCGCGACAAGTTCGCGTTTCCCAAGGAAAGCGTGCGTGCCGAGGTCATGCAGAAGTACACCATGGTATTCCGCCACGACCGTGCCGGGCGTCTGGTCGATGCGCAGGAATTCCGCTGGCTGCGCTTTCCGCGCGCGCAGTTTGCGCCGGCCCTGCTCGAGGAACTGCTGACCAGCTGCAGCGAAACCGCGCAGCTCGACGGCGACGATCTGGTGATCGCGCATTGCTATGTCGAACGTCGCATGCGCCCGCTGAACCTGTATCTGCGTGAAGCCGACGCCGATGCCGCGCTGCGCGCGGTCGTCGATTACGGCCAGGCGATCCGCGATCTGGCCGCGAGCAATATTTTTCCGGGCGATCTGCTGCTGAAGAATTTCGGCGTGACCGGGCACAGCCGGGTGATTTTCTACGACTACGACGAACTGTGCCTGGTCAGCGAATGCCGTTTCCGCGAGTTGCCCGACGACGATGGCAATGGCAGCGAGGCGTTCTATGTCGGTCCGCTGGATGTGTTTCCCGAGCAGTTTCCGCGCTTTCTCGGCATGGACGAGTCGCAGCGCCAGGCCCTGCTGGAAGCGCACGCTGATATTTTTACGGTACGCTGGTGGCAGGATCTGCAGCAGGCATTCGCTGCGGGACAGCTCGTCGACGTGCCGCCGTATTCCGAGCAGGTACGGCTCAAGGCGCAAACTTTCGACTTCATTGCCGGTCAATAATCGTTCTTGCTCCCAATCAGGAAAATACACATGAAAACGCTGGTGAAAATGGTTTGTGCAATGAGTGCGCTATTGGCGATCGGTTCGCTCGCCCACGCGCAGAAAGCGCCAGCGGGCGCGGGCACGGCGATGAGCATCGATACGATCCTCGCCGGCGACTGGCGCTCCGACAGGAACAAGGCGCGCGACCAATACCGCCACCCGAAGCAGACACTGGAGTTCTTTGGCGTCGCGCCGACACAGACCTTGATCGAAATCTATCCGGGCGGCGGCTGGTATGCGGAGATTCTCGCACCCTTGCTCAAGGACAAAGGCCACTACATCGCTGCGATCATCAAGCCGGACAGGCCAGCTGGTGAAGCGGCCGACGACAAGAAAGGGCTGCGTGGCAAGTTCAATGCCGATCCGGCGCACTTCGGCGCGGCCAAAGTCATCGAGTTCGTGCCCAAGACGGCTGTGCTCGGTCTGCCGGGCAGCGCCGATATCGTGCTCACGTTTCGCAACGTGCACAACATGACGGACGAAGGCAGCCAAGTGCCGATGTTCAAGGCGTTCTTCGATGTGCTCAAGCCCGGCGGCACACTCGGCGTGGTCGATCATCGCGCCAAGCCCGGCACGACCCTGGCCGAGAACAAGAGCACCGGCTATCTGCCCGTGGATGCGGTGATCAAGCTCGCAACCGATGCGGGATTCAAGCTCGTCGCGCAGAGCGAAATCAACGCCAATCCGAAGGACACCAAGGACTATGCGAAAGGCGTGTGGACCTTGCCGCCGACGCTCACGCTCAAGGATCAGGATCGCGAAAAATATCTGGCGATCGGCGAATCGGACCGGATGACGCTGAAGTTCGTGAAGCCGGCGAAATGAATCGTGTTCGTCGCCCCGGCAGCGATGCCGGGATGATGAGACATCAGCGCGATTATCGAAAAGCCAAGATGACAGGCTTCAAGGACCACTTTTCCGGCCACGCCAATATCTACCGCGAAGCGCGGCCGACCTATCCTGCGGAATTATTCGTGTGGCTGGCCGAGCAGGCGCCCGACACCGCGCTGGCTTGGGACTGCGGCTGCGGCAACGGTCAGGCCACGGTCGCGCTGGCCGAGCACTTCGCACACGTGGTTGGCACCGATCCGAGTGCGAACCAGATTGCCGGCGCCGAAGCGCGCGCGAACATTGCTTACCGCGTCGAACCCGCCGAGCACAGCACACTGGTCGGCGCGAGCGCGAGCCTGGTCACGGTTGCGCAGGCGTTGCACTGGTTCGATTTCGCGCCGTTCTACGCCGAGGCGTGGCGCGTGCTCAAACCCGGCGGCGTGTTCGCGGCCTGGAGCTACGCCGCATGCGAGGTCGGCGATACCGCCATCGACAAGGTTATCGATCGCCTTTACGTCGATCTGACCGGCCCGTACTGGCCGCCCGAGCGCGCCTATGTCGATGCCGGGTACCGCACGCTGCCGTTTCCCTTTGCGGAAATCGCCGCACCATCATTTCCGATGGTTGCGCGCTGGAATGTTGAGCAGCTGCTCGGCTATCTGCGCTCATGGTCGGCGACGCAGCGCTATATCAAGGCGCATGGCGAAGATCCGGTTGGCATCGTCGAACCCGACCTGCGCGCGGCTTGGGGCGATCCCGCGCGCGCACGCGACGTGCAGTGGACGTTTCATTTGCGGGTTGGAAAAGTTTGAGTAGTGATGCTTGGATTTCGGTTGGCATGGCAGTCAAAGAAACCCAGATATGAGTGCGCTTGCCGAGCACCTTGCGCCGCTTAGATCGAAGTCAGTTTCGCATAGGCCAGCACCAGCCATTTCGCACCGGCATTCTCGAAGTTCACTTGCACGCGTGCGTGGGTGCCCGAGCCTTCGGCATCGATCACCACGCCGTCGCCGAAGCTCGCATGGCGCACGCGCTGGCCGAGCTTGAGCGTGAGGGTTTCGGAGTCGTCCACGGCGGCGTAGCGTCCGGCATACAGCGGACGCGAGACCTGCACGCGCGGGCGCACCTCTAGCAGAAGCTCGCGCGGTAGCTCGTGCAGGAAGCGCGAGGGGCGATTGTAGCTTTCGATGCCGTGCAGCCGGCGCGATTCGGCATAGGACAGCACCAGCGTTTCGCGCGCGCGTGTGATGCCGACATAGGCGAGTCGGCGTTCTTCTTCGAGACGGCCGGGTTCGTCGAGCGATTTCTGGCTCGGAAACAAACCGTCTTCGAGGCCGACCAGAAACACCAGCGGGAATTCCAGGCCTTTGGCCGAATGCAGTGTCATCAACTGCACGCAATCCTCCCAGGCCTCGCCCTGGCCTTCGCCGGCTTCGAGTGCGGCGTGCGCGAGAAACGCGGTGAGTTCGGAAAATCCGGCTTCGATATCCTCGGGTAAGCGCTCGAAGCGGCTGGCGACATTGACCAACTCGTCGAGATTTTCCACGCGCGATTCCGCGCTGCCGCGCGAGTCGGCTTCGTAGAAATCGCGCAGGCCACTGCGCTGGATCGCGTGGTCGATTTGCTCTGAAAGCGCAACGGGACTCGGGTCTCGGGACTCGGGACCCGGGGAGAGCAGGTCAGTCGCGACCCCCTGCGCATTTGTGCTTTCATCAGCCGCAGCAGATTCTTTGTGTTGCGCGGCCGCGGGCTCTGGATCTCCGAGTCCCGAGTCCCGAGTCCCGAATCCCGGCTCTCCTCGGAGCCCCGCACAATCAAGCGCCAACCCTCGAATCAATCCGAGGAACCCGTTCAGCGCATTTTTCGCGCGGCCGCCGAGATCGGCCCGGGTTATTTCCGCGACCGCCGCGTCCCATAGCGAACTTGCTTCACGCCGTGCGCGCTGGCGCAACGTGTCGAGTGTGCGCTCGCCGATTCCGCGCGGCGGCGTGTTGACCGTGCGCTCGAATGCGGCGTCGTCATGTCGGTTGGCGACGAGGCGCAGATACGCGAGCGCATCCTTGATTTCCGCACGGTCGAAAAAGCGCAGGCCGCCATAGACGCGGTAACGCAGATCGTGCTGGATCAGTTGTTCCTCGAAATTGCGCGACTGCGCATTCGAACGGTAGAGGATGGCGCAATCCTGCGCGCGCCCGCCATTCTGCAGATGCTCGCGGATGCGCTCGATCACGAAGCGTGCTTCGTCCTGCTCGTTATAGGCGGCGTAGAGCGCGATCGCCGCGCCGCTTTCGCCCGCGGTCCACAATTTCTTGCCCAGGCGCTGCGGGTTGTTGGCGATGATCGCGTTCGCCGCCTGCAGGATCGTGCCGGTCGAGCGGTAGTTCTGCTCCAGGCGGATGGTCTGCGCGCCCGCAAAGTCGCGCAGGAAGTGCTGGACGTTTTCCACGCGTGCACCACGCCAACCGTAAATCGCCTGATCGTCGTCGCCGACCACGAAGACCTGGCCGGTCTGTCCTGCGAGCACGCGGATCCAGGCGTACTGAATCGTGTTGGTGTCCTGGAATTCGTCGATCAACAGATGCCGGTAACGCTCGCGATAGTGTGCGAGCAGGGCCGCATCGTTGAGCCACAGTTCGTGCGAACGCAGCAGCAACTCGGCGAAGTCGACGAGCCCCGAACGCTGGCAGGTTTCATCGTAGGCGCGATAGATATCGAGCAGGGTGCGCGTGAGCGGATTGCCGCCATGTTCGAAATCCGACGGACGTTTGCCCTCGTCTTTCGCCGAATTGATGAACCAGGCGGCCTGGCGTGGCGGAAAACGCGCCTCGTCGAGACCGAGCGCGGTGATCGTGCGCTTGATCAGGCGCTGCTGGTCGTCGCTGTCGAGTATCTGGAAGGTCTGCGGCAGGTTCGCCTCGCGCCAGTGCTGGCGTAGCAGGCGATGCGCAATGCCGTGAAACGTACCGACCGACAAGCCGCGCGTGCCGGGCGCGACGAGTGATTCGCAGCGTGCGCGCATCTCGCCCGCGGCCTTGTTGGTGAAGGTGACCGCGAGTATCGACCACGGCGAAGCACCCTCAACCTCGAGCAGCCAGGCGATACGGTGGGTGAGTACACGGGTCTTACCCGAGCCGGCGCCGGCGAGTACGAGATAATGTCCCGGTGGCGCGCTGACCGCTTCGCGTTGCGCAGGATTGAGATCGTCCAACAGATGCGATACGTCCATTGCCTCAATTGTAATGGCGCGTGCGCGAATCGGGTCATACTTCCGCGATGAGTTCCCGCCTGCGCAGCGACCGCAATCTCTTGCTTGGCCTGTGCAGGACGCTGCGCAGGCGTGCACGTCTTGCGCTGGGTGCGATCCTGATGCTGTGCGCGTCCGCGCTGCATGCGCAGGACGCGCCAAGCTACGCGATCGAGTTCGATGCGACGACACTGACAGCCGCTGTCGAACTCTGTCTCGCGCAGGCGCACGCGCGCGTCGCGTTCGCGGCGGATTCGACATGGGCGATGGGCTTTGTGCATGACCTGCGGCGTGGTGAAGGTCGCGCCGTGGATGCCGGCAGCGGCGAATGGACGGCCAGGGACTGGCAGGCCGGCGAGTGCCTGCGCTACCGCGCCGATCTGGGCGCGCTCGCGGACACGCGCAAACCCGACGTTGGCTGGCGCCTTGGCGACGACATGGCAGTCGCGCCGCAGCTGTGGCTGTTGCGGCCGGATGTACAAGGGGATGCGGACGCGCAACTGCGCATTGCCCTGCCGGCCGCTTGGTCGATCTCCGCGCCATGGCGCGAGCTGTCGCGCGGTGGGAATTCCGCAACTGGCAAAAATATTCGTTTCAGCATTCCGAACACCCCGGCGGACTGGTCGGCCACGGTCGCGATCGGTCACTTCGATGAAGAAAAAATCGCCTTGCCCGGCGGCGTGCTGCGTCTGACCATCCTGCACGGCGCTGACGAAAATCAGCGCGAGAAACTGCGTGCCTGGTTTGACCGTGTCGCGCATGCCGTGCTCGGTGCGTACGGACGCTTACCACTGCCCGACGTGCAGGTGCTGATGATCCCGGTCGGTGCGCGCGACCAGGCCGTCATGTTCGGTCAATCGGTTCGCGGCGAAGGCAATGCCCTGCAACTGCTGATCGATCCAAGCCGGCCGGCCGCGGAATTCGCCGACGACTGGAAGGCGGTGCACGAACTCAGTCATCTGATGCATCCGTATCTCGGCGACCGCGGCAGCTGGCTCGCCGAAGGCCTGGCGACCTACTACCAAGATGTCCTGCGTGCACGCGGGGGCCTGTTGACGCCAACCCAGGCGTGGGATCGACTGGCCGAAGGATTCCGGCTCGGCATGGCGCAGTCCGCGGACGGCAGCTTGGAAGAAACCGCCGACGGCATGCATCGCAGCCACTCGTTTGCGCGCGTGTATTGGGCGGGCGCGGCATTCTGGCTCACGCTCGATCGCGACCTGCGCCGCGCGAGCGCGGGCAAACAAGGCGTGGATAGCGTGCTGGCGAAGTTTCGCGACTGCTGTCTGCCGGCGTACCGCGAATGGCGGCCGGAAACCTTCGTCGCGCGGCTCGATGCGCTGGCCGGAACGCGCATCTTCGAACAGCGCTATCGCGAATTCGCCGCGATGCGCGAATTTCCGGACTGGCAAGGCGTGTATGCCGATCTGGGTATTCGCGACCAGGGCGGACATCTGCGTTTCGACGATGGCGCAAAGGACGCTGCAATCCGCGCCGCGATCATGGCAACGCCGCGCCATTGAATGTACAAATGTATAAACGTGGAAAATGCAACATCGCACATAAAAAAGCCCCGAGAGCTTAGGGGGAGCTCTCGGGGCCGGGTCCGAAGACCGATCTGGGGAGGGATCGATCTCCGCGGCTTGTCCAGGGAGGCGGACAAGCGCAGGTGCCGTTGCGTGCACCTGTACTATTAGGTGGCGACAAGGGGGTTAAGTTCAAGTCCAGGCCGACAATTTTTCCGATTCGATTCAGAATTTATTCATTGCTCGGGCAATCAGCCACTTGCATGGGAAAAACGCGGATTATTA
>NZ_DATBQK010000043.1:0-27298 GCF_036560865.1 Rudaea sp. | reverse complement strand
TGCTGGCGCCACCCTCATCCGCCTTCGGCACCTTCTCCCGCCAGCGGGAGAAGGGAAAGGCGAATGGCGTGCTAGCTGGCCCGAATAAACGGCGTCACATTGGAACGTACTGGCGTGGTGGCAACATCATCGCGCTTGTTGTGCTCGACAAACTCCGCGACGAACGGCGTGGCCGGACGTTGCTGGATCGCCTCGGGCGTGTCGACCTGCTCGATGCGGCCGGCGTTCATCACCACGACGCGGTCGGCGAGATCGAGCGCCTCTTCCTGATCGTGGGTGACGAAGATCGTGGTGTAGCCGGTCTCGTCGTGCAGTTGGCGCAGCCACACGCGCAGCTCCTTGCGCACCTTGGCGTCGAGCGCACCGAACGGTTCGTCGAGCAGCAGCACGCGCGGCTCGATCGCCAGTGCGCGTGCGAGCGCGACGCGCTGGCGCTGGCCGCCGGAAAGCTGGTTCGGATAACGCGCTTCGAGCCCGCTTAATTGCACCAGATCGAGCAACTCGGAACCGCGGCGGCGGATCTCGTCGCGCGCCGGCCGGTCGCGGCGCTTGCGCACGCGCAGGCCGAAGGTGATGTTGTCGAGCACGCTCATGTGCTTGAACAAGGCGTAGTGCTGGAACACGAATCCGACGCGGCGTTCCTGCACCGACAGACGCGTCGCATCGATGTCGCCGAACAGGATGCGACCATGGTCGATCGGTTCGAGGCCCGCAATCGCACGCAGCAGCGTTGTCTTGCCCGAACCCGACGGACCGAGCAACGCGAGCAGCTCGCCCGAGGCGATGTCGAGACTGATCGCATCGATTGCGGGGACGTCGCCGAAACTCTTGCACAGATTGTGGATGTTGATTTTCATCGGTGACCCCGTAATGCAGCCAGCTCATCGCCGTGATGCCATTCGAGCAGGGTCTTCAGACCCAGGGTCACGAAGGCGAGCAGGGCCAGCAGCGACGCGACCGCAAACGCGGCGGCGAACTTGTAATCGTTGTAGAGGATTTCGACGTGCAGCGGCATCGTGTTGCTGACGCCGCGGATATGGCCGGACACCACCGACACCGCGCCGAATTCGCCCATCGCACGCGCATTGCACAAAAGTATACCGTAGAGCAGACCCCAGCGGATGTTCGGCAGGGTCACGTGCCAGAACGTGCGCCAGCCGCCCGCGCCGAGCGTGAGCGCGGCATGTTCCTCGTCGCTGCCTTGCGCCTGCATCAGCGGAATCAGTTCGCGCGCGACGAACGGGAAGGTGACGAAGACGGTAGCCAGAATCAGCCCCGGAGTGGCGAACACGATCTTGATGCCATGATCGGACAGCCAGCCGCCGAACCAGCCGCGCGAGCCGAACAGCAGGATGAAGACCAGGCCCGCGATCACCGGCGACACCGAGAATGGCAGGTCGATCAGGGTGATCAGCAGATTCTTGCCGCGGAACTCGAACTTGGTCACCGCCCAGGCCGCGGCGAGGCCGAACAGGGTGTTGAGCAGCACCGCAAAGAAAGCGGTGATCAGGGTCAGGCGGATCGCGGCGAGCGCATCGCCTTCCGTGAGCGCGGCAAAATACGTCCTGATTCCGCCGGCCAACGCCTGCGCGAATACGGTGACCAGCGGCAGCAGCAGGAAAATCGCGAGGAAGGCGAGCGTCACCCCGATCAGCAACCAGCGCACGAGCGCCGGCTCGCTGGTTGCCGCGTGATAGCGCGTGCGCATTGCGCTGTCAGCCGCCACGGCGTCGGCTCCAGGCTTGCAGCAGGTTGATCGCAAACAGCATCGCGAACGAGATCAGCAGCATCGCCGCGGCGATCGCGGTCGCACCGGTGTAATCGAATTCCTCGAGCCGGATCATGATCAGCAGCGGCGCGATTTCCGACACGCCGGGCAGATTGCCGGCGATGAAGATGATCGAGCCGTACTCGCCCACCGCGCGCGCGAACGCGAGCGCCGAGCCCGTCAGCAACGCGGGCACGAGCGCCGGAAAGATGATGCGCGCGATCGTCTGCCAGCGCGTTGCACCGAGCGTCGCAGCCGCTTCTTCATACTGCCGCTCGGCCTCGCCAAGCACCGGCTCGATCGTGCGCACGACGAATGGCAGACTGATGAAGGTCATTGCGAGGATCACGCCGATCGGCGTGTACGCGACCTTGATGCCGAGTTCAGCGAGCGGCGCGCCAAGCCAGCCATTCGGCGCGTACAGCGCGGTCAGCGCAATGCCGGCGACCGCGGTCGGCAAGGCGAACGGCAGGTCGACCATCGCCTGCAGCAGGCGCCGGCCCGGGAAGTCGTAGCGCACGAAGGTCCACGCGATCAGCGTGCCGAATACCGCATTGATCGCCGCTGCGACCAGCGCACCGCCGAAACTCAATTCGAGCGCATGCAGTACGCGCGACGACGTGAGCACCTCCCACCACCCGGCAAAACCCAGGCCCGCAGCGCGCAGCAACAAGGCCGCGAGCGGCACGAGTACGACCAGCGAAAGATAGGTCAGGGTAAAGCCGAGCGTGATCGACAGGCCGGGCAACGCACGCGTCCGCGCGCGCGTGGAGAACGGCCACGCTTGCGCAATCGTGGCGCTCACGTGTCCCTCGCCTGCGGTTGGCTCTGCGTCATCACCTGGGTGCCTGATAGATCTGGTCGAACACGCCCATGTCGCCGAAGAATTTCGGCTGCGCGACTTTCCAGCCGCCGAACTGGGCGATCGTGGTCAACTCGATCTTCGGAATACTCGCCGCGTATTTCGCCGCGACATCCGGATCGAGCGGACGATAATGGTTCTTCGCGATGATTTCCTGTGCCGCAGGCGTGTAGAGGAACTGCAGATACGCCTCGGCGAGTTTCCCGGTGCCATGCTTCTTCACGTTCTTGTCGACCACCGCCACCGGCGGCTGCGCAAGGATCGAGGTGGCCGGCACGACGATGTCGAACTTGTCGCCGAACTCACTGATGGCAAGCCAGGCTTCGTTCTCCCACGCGATCAGCACATCGCCGAGACCGCGCTGGGCGAAGGTTACGGTCGAACCGCGCGCGCCGCTGTCGAGCACGGGTACATTTTTATACAGCCGGGAAATCCACGCGCGTGCGTTGGCCTCGTTGCCATCGTTCTGCTTGAGCGCATAAGCCCAGGCCGCAAGAAAATTCCAGCGCGCGCCGGCCGAGGTTTTCGGATTGGGCGTGATCACCGCGACGCCGGGCTTGACCAGGTCGCCCCAATCCTTGATCCCTTTCGGATTGCCCTTGCGCACGAGCAGGACGATGGTCGAGTTGTACGGCGTCGAATCGCCGGGCAGGCGCTTCTGCCAGTCGGCCGGCAGCAGATCGCCGTTGTCGTGCAGTGCGTCGATATCCGAGGCGATGCCCAGCGTGGCAACGTCGGCGTCGAGGCCGTCGATGATCTTGCGCGCCTGCGCGGACGAACCGCCATGCGATTGCTTGATCGTGACCGTCTCGCCGGTTTTCACCTTCCAGTCGGCGACGAATTTCGCGTTGAGTTGCGCGTACAACTCGCGCGTGGGGTCGTAGGAAACATTGAGCAGCTCGGCCGCAGCCGCGTGCGCAGCGAATGCGCTCAGGGCGGCCAGTGCAAACAGGATACGACTCATGCGGTGGACTCAATCCGACCATGGACGAACAGGGTAAAAGAACGCGATTGCATCGCAACACATGCGCAGGCATATGCTTATCGCCAGTGCGACTTTGCCCGCCGGGATGTTGTAATGTCGTTAAGTGCGCCGGAACTGCCGCGGTGCAGCCTGCCGCAGGCTGAATGGCTTTGACCGCGAGGCAAAATTGAAGGTGTCCATTCAGGCAGATTGCGTTTAACTTAGGCGCAAGAGTATCGGGCGTTTGGGGGAAGCGAACGCCAGCAGCGACCAACGCATTCGTCGGCATCGCTTTCCCCCGTACCGAACTTGAGCAAACTCCGTTCCGCGACACGCAAAGGAGCGTTCGCCATGTTCAATGTCACCCGTACTGCCGCCCTACTGGCCGGCTTGCTGATTGCCAGCGCGACGTTCGCGCAGCCGGCGCCCGACTACGGCGATGGCCCGGATTCCGGCCCTTCAGCAAGCGCCGATGCGCCCGATCCGCCGTCGCGCGTCGCCCGTCTGTCGTTGATCAACGGCGCGGTGAGCTTCGTGCCGGCCGGCGAAAACGACTGGGTCGAGGCCCAGCTCAACCGTCCGCTGATCACCGGCGACAAATTGTGGACCGATCGCGGTGCACGTGCTGAATTGCAGATCGGCGAATCGGTGATTCGCGTCGACGAACAGTCGAGCTTCAATTTCCTCAATCTCGACGACCAGACCGCCCAGGTCGAGCTGACCCAGGGCACGCTCAATCTGCGCGTGCGCCGCCTGGACGGCAACCAGACCTATGAAATCGACACGCCGACGCTGGCCTTCGTGATCAACCGCGTGGGCGAATACCGCATCGACGTTGCCCCCGACGGCCATGGCACCATCGTTACCGCGTTCCATGGCGGCGGCGACGCCTACGGCGAGGCTGGCGCACGCTTCCGCGTCGAGGAAGGCCAGTCGGTCCGCTTCAACGATGCGCAACTGCAGGACTACGCGAGCAACAACGTGCCCAACGCGGACGATTTCGACCGTTTCTGCTTCGAGCGCGACGGGCGCTGGGACAACTCGTCGTCACGCCGGTATGTTTCCGAAGACGTGATCGGCTATGACGATCTCGACAACAACGGCAGCTGGAGCGACGAATCCGATTACGGCAACGTCTGGTATCCGAGCACGGTTGCGGTCGGCTGGACGCCATACAGCTACGGTCATTGGGGCTGGGTCGGCGCGTATGGCTGGACCTGGATCGACTCCGCGCCGTGGGGCTTTGCGCCGTTCCATTACGGCCGTTGGGCTTACATCCACAACCGCTGGGGCTGGTGCCCGGGCCAGATGCATGTGCGTTCGTACTATGCGCCGGCGCTGGTCGCCTTCATCGGTGGCGGCGGACTGCGCGTGGGCTTCTCCAGCGGCACGCCCGTGGGCTGGTTCCCGCTCGGACCGCGTGACGTTTACGTGCCGGGTTATCGCGTGAGCCGCGATTACTTCACCCGCATCAACGTCAACAACACGCGCATCACCAACGTCACCGTCAACAATTTCTACGGCAATTATTCGCGCGGGAATTTCGACTACAGCCGCGTGAGCTACGCCAATCGCAACATCGCCGGTGCCGTGACCGCGGTGCCCGGCAACGTGTTCGTCGGTGCGCGACCGATTCGTGGTTCGGCACTCGCCGTCAATCGCGAGACGTTCGCCAACGCGCGCGTGTCGGGCTTCGCCGCAATCGCACCGACGCGCGCGAGCCTGGCCTTCAACGGCGGCGGCCGGCAGGCAGCAGCGCCGCCGCGCACGATCGCGAACCGCAACATTATCGCCGCGACACGCCCGCCGGCGCCGGTGGCCTCGTTTGCGCAGCGCGAATCGCAATTGCAGCGCGATCCGGGGCGTGCGTTGCCGGTCAATCGGTTGCGCGTTGGGCCGAATGCGTCGGGCAACGGCCAGCAGGCGTCGCGTGCAGACCGCAGCACGCGTCCAAACCTCAACGTGGTGACGACCAATGGGCGGCCGGCAAGTTCGCCGGCACCGGCGATCATGCCGCGCAACACGGTCAATCAACCGCAGGTCGAGAACGGCCGTGGTCCCGCGCTGCGTGGTAATCCGCAGGGCAACAAGGGTGTTGCCGAATCGCCGACCGTCGCGACGCCGCCGGGTGGGCGTCCGCCTGCAACAATGCAGGAGCGCGGGCCCGCGACGCGTTACGTCAACCCGAACGCGCAGGACCAGAATGCGCGAGACAATGGCCGGGCCACGTTAAACAATCAGCGCAACGCGACTCCGGGCAGCGCCGCGCAGGATGCCAACGCCAACCGCAATGTGCAGCGCGACAATCAAGCGCAGCAGCGCGAGCAGCCGGCAGCGGCACAGCAACCGCAGTTGCAGCGCGGACAGCAGCAGGATCAGGAGCGTCAACAACAGCTTCAGCAGCAACGTGTGCAGCAGGAACAGCAGGCGCAGGAGCGCGCGGGACGTCAGCAGCAGCTCGATCAGCAACGGGCGCAGCAACAGCAGGCCCAACAGCGCGAGCAAGCGCAACAGCAACAACGTGCGCAACAGGACCAGCAGGCGCAGGAGCGCGCGGCACGTCAGCAGCAGCTCGATCAGCAACGGGCGCAGCAGCAGACCCAACAGCGCGAGCAGGCACAGCAGCAGCAGATGCAGGAGCGTCAGGCGCAGCAGCGTGCGCAACAGGAGCAGCAGGCGCAGGAGCGTGCGGGACGTCAGCAGCAGCTCGATCAGCAACGGGCGCAGCAACAGCAGGCCCAACAGCGCGAGCAGGCGCAGCAGCAGCAAATGCAGCAACAACGCGCGCAACAACAGCAACAGGTGCAGGAACGTGCAGCGCAGCAGCAACAGCAGGCACAGGAGCGCGCCGCACAGCAGCAGCAACGCGCGCAACCGCAGCAACAGCAACCACAACCACAACAGCAACCACAGCAGCAACAGCGCGCGCGCGGCCGCGATGACAACAAGGACAAGGACAACAAGGACAACGGCGGGCACCGCTGATCTACACCTCTTCGAAATAACGAGCGCCCGGCAGAAATGCCGGGCGCTTTTTTCGTCCCGGGGTCAGCGGCGCGGCGTTACAATGGGCGCATGCTCAATATCCTGCTCAATGGCGAACCACGCGAATTGCACGCTGGAATCACGCTGATCAATCTGCTCGAAGCCGCGGGCTTCGCCGGATGCAAGGTCGCGGTCGAGATCAATCGCGAAATCGTGCCGAAAAGCCTGCAAGGCGAGCGCCTGTTGAACGATGGCGATCGCGTAGAAGTGGTACACGCAATGGGGGGAGGCTGAATGCTCGTGCGATGCGTTGAAGCGCATCGCACATGAAGCCGAGCGCCCGAAGCGAGGAGCGAAGGGCCGGGTTGCTTAGCGAGCGCTGGATGCGCGAGCTTAGCAACGGCCAGCGAGGCGCAGCCGAGCGCTTGCGCACCAATAAACGGTAATTTTGCTTTTCTTATCTTTTTATGCAAACCCCCAATGAACGCCCAACTCCGCCCAACCTCCTCACCAGAAAATGATCCCCTGATCATCGCCGGTAAACCCTACCGCTCGCGCCTGCTCACCGGCACCGGCAAGTTCAAGGATCTTGACGAAACCCGCCGCGCGACCGAGGCCGCGGGCGCGCAGATCGTCACCGTCGCGATCCGGCGCACGAACATCGGTCAAGATCGGAATGCGCCCAACCTGCTCGATGTGCTGCCACCGGACCGTTACACGATCCTGCCCAACACCGCCGGCTGCTACACCGCCGACGACGCGGTGCGCACCTGCCGCCTCGCGCGCGAACTGCTCGATGGGCATCGTCTGGTCAAGCTCGAAGTGCTCGGCGATCCCAAGACTCTGTTCCCCGACGTGGTGCAGACGCTCAAAGCTGCCGAACAGCTGGTTGCGGAAGGCTTCGAGGTGATGGTGTATACCAGCGACGATCCGATACTCGCGCGCCGGCTCGAGGAAATCGGCTGTGTCGCGGTGATGCCGCTGGCCGCGCCGATCGGCTCGGGACTTGGCATCCAGAACCGCTGGAACATTCTGGAAATCGTCGAGAACGCGAAAGTGCCGATCCTCGTCGATGCCGGCGTCGGCACGGCATCGGATGCCGCGATCGCGATGGAACTGGGTTGCGACGGCGTGCTGATGAACACCGCGATCGCCGGCGCCAGGGATCCCGTGCTGATGGCCAGCGCGATGCGCAAGGCGGTCGAGGCCGGCCGCGAAGCCTTTCTCGCCGGACGCATCCCGCGCAAACGCAACGCCGCCGCGTCGAGCCCGATCGATGGCACCATCGCATAGTTCTTCCCTTCCCCCGCCCGCGGGGGAAGGTGCCGAAGGGCGAAGGGGGCAAACCGGACCACCAGGGACAATGCTTGGAATGACTTCCCCCCACCCTGGCCCTCCCCCGCACGCGGGGGAGGGAGAGCAGCGCCATATCCGCAGCTTCGTCTTGCGTCAGGGCCGCTTTACGCCCGCGCAGCAACGCGCGTTCGAGCAGCATTGGCAACGCTTTGGGCTTGAACCGGGCGCCGCGCCGCCGGATTGGTCGCAGGTTTACGGACGTGCAGCGCCGCTCGTGCTGGAGATAGGCTTTGGCAACGGCGAGCAGTTGCTGCACGCGGGCATTCACGAGCCCGAGCGGAATTTTCTCGGCATCGAAGTGCACCGCCCGGGCGTCGGTCGCCTCATGAACGCACTTGCCGCGCACAATGTGGAAAATGTGCGTTTGTATAATCACGATGCAGTCGACGTGTTGCAGCGCTGCATCACGCAGAACGCGCTTGCTGAGGTGCGTATCTATTTCCCCGACCCGTGGCCGAAACAGCGTCAGCAGAAGCGGCGCCTGATCCAGCCTGATTTCGCCACCCTGCTCGCCAGCCGCATGGCCGGCGACGGGCGCTTGCATTTGGCTACCGACTGGGCCGACTATTCAGCGCATATGCTGGACGTACTCGATCATGCGCCCGGTTGGCGCAATCTCGCCGGTAGCGGCGCTACGCTGCCACGGCCGCCAACGCGCATCGAAACCCACTTCGAGCGGCGCGGTCTGCGCCTGGGTCATGGGGTATGGGATTTGATCTATGAACGCACATAAAAACTGATACCTGGCCGCAAAAAAACAACGCCCCGATGAATCCCGGCCCACAATGAACTCCGGACTGGTCCTAACCCACGACATGGCGCTCGTGCTCGGGCTGCTGGCGTTCACCGTGCTCATGCTCGTGCTCGAATGGATTCGCGCGGATCTGATCGCGCTGCTGATCGTCGTCGTGATCGGCGTCACCCGCTTGGTGCCGGTCGAGCAACTGTTCGAGGGCTTCGCCGGCAATGCCGTGATCTCCCTGCTCGGCGTGATGATCATGGGCGCCGGGCTCGACCGCACCGGCGTGCTGAACAAGGCCGCCTCGTTCATCCTGCGCCTGTCGCACGGGGTCGAATCGCGCCTGAGCCTGCTGCTCAATGCGATGGTCGGCAGTCTGTCGTCGATCATGCAGAGCCAGGCCCTCGCCGCGCTGTTCCTGCCCGTCGTCAGCCGCGTCAGCGCGCGCACCGGTGTGCCGTTGTCGCGACTGCTGATGCCGATGGCGTTCTGCATCCTCGCTGGCACGAACACGACGATGATCTCCAACTCGCCGCTGATCGTGCTCAACGACCTCATCGTCAGCGCCAACCGCAACCTGCCGCCCGGCGCGCAGACGATCGCGCCGTTCTCGCTGTTCGCGATTGCGCCGGTAGGCATTCCGCTGCTGCTGACCGGTCTTGCGTTCTTCGCGCTGTTCACGCGCCGGCTGCTGCCGGCCGAAGAGGAAAGCCAGGGTGTCACGCCCGGTCGCACTGAAACCTATTTCGCCGAGACTTATGGCATCGCCGGCGAAGTGTTTGAGCTCACCGTGACCGCGGAAAGCCCGCTGGTCGGCATGAGCATCGCCGAGACCGAAGCATTGCGCGGCGCGCCGCTGATCCTGGCGATCAAGAACGGCGACGAAACGCGTCTGGCGCCGCCGGCCGACTCGATGATCTGGGTCGGCACCGTGCTCGGTGCGCTCGGCCAGCGCGCGGCGATGGAGGAATTCTCCAATCTCAACCTGTTGCTCGCGCAGACGCGCTTGCGCTACTTCCGCGACATGTTCAATCCGACCCGCGCAGGCATCGCCGAAGCCGTCATTCCGCCGAACTCGCATTTCATCAAGCAGGCCGTCAGCGACATCCGCCTGCGCAAGCGTTACGGCATCAGCGTGCTGGCGGTGAACCGCGGTGAGGAAATTTTTCGCGAGGACGTGCGCAAGCTCAGTCTGCGCGCTGGCGACACCCTGGTGCTGCACGGGTTGTGGCGCGATCTTGCGGTCGCCGCGGAGACGCGCGATTTCGTCGTCGTCACCGACTACCCGAAGGAAGAGGGCCGGCCGAGCAAGATCTGGCACGCCACCGCGTTCTTCGCGCTCGCCATGGGCCTGGGCCTGTTCACCGATATCAAGCTGTCGATCGCGATGCTGACCGGCGCGGTCGGCATGCTGCTCACCGGCGTGCTGAAGATGGACGAGGCCTACGGCGCGATCAACTGGAAGACGATCTTCACCCTCGCCTGCCTGATTCCGCTCGGCTGGGCGATGGACACCACGGGTGCCGCGGCGTGGATCGCGCAGGAAGTGCTGCGCTATCTCGGCGCCTGGCCGCAGTGGGCGCTGCAAGGCGTGATCGCGCTGCTCGCCCTGTTTTTTTCACAGATCGTGTCCAACGTCGGCGCCACGGTCATGATGGTGCCGATGGCGATCAATATCGCGCTCGCCTCGAACGGCAATCCGGCGGTGTACGCCCTCGTCGTCGCGATGTCGACCTCGAACAGCTTCATCATCGCCAGCGCGAACCCGGTGCTGACGCTGATCGCCGGTCCCGGTGGTTATCGTGCGCGCGATTTTCTGCGCGTCGGACTGCCGCTCACACTGCTGCTGCTGATCGTGATGCTGGTTTCGGTGAATCTCGTCTTCCGCTGAATGGTTCGCTAGCGGCATTGAGCCAACGGCAGAGTTGCGATCTGGGCGATCGCGCCGTCCTGCGGATTCTGCGCGAACGCGATCAGGCTCGCGTGCGCGGGATCGACATCGCCTGGCATGGTCAGATCGGTTTGCGCCTGCGCCAATGGCAGCGGCCCGACGAATGCACGCACGACATGATCGTGGTGCAGCGTGACCCCACGGTTCTCGCCTGCGCGTACCTGACTGGCAAGGCCGTCCTCGACCAGCGCGATGTAGTTTCGATACGCCGTCGCGTCGCTGCCGCCAACCGTCTGCGTGTCGATGCGCACATGCAAGGTCTTGCCGGTCTGCGCCGCCAGTTTCATCGACAGCGCGCCGTTTACCGGCGGTGCCAGCCGGCCGCCGCGATACCAACCGGGCCAGCTGCGGCCGTCGAGCACGACTTGCGGCGTGTACACCGCAGTGCCGCCATCGCGCGCCGCGATCGATCGCTGGCGCGCTGTGTAGTGCTCGCTGGCGAAGCGGTCGCGCCAGCCCAGACCATCCCAATAGTCGACATGGAATTCGAGCGCCACGACATCGGCACCGTCATGCAGGGTGCGCAGCCACTGCTCGGCCGGCGGGCACGAACTGCAGCCTTCACTCGAATAGAGCTCGACCAGATGCGGCCGCGTCGGCGCGGATTCGGCGACACATTGCGCGCGCACGAGTGGGCTCAGCGCAATCAGCAAAATCGCCAGCATATGTTCTTTGCGCATCACGGTTTGTTCCCAAGCGTGATGACATCAAGAACGCGTTCGGCGACAAATGCTTTCATCAGCGGCTGCGGAAGCCGCTGCGCATTGGCAACCTCGAAAAGCCGACGCTTGCTCGCGCGACTGCATCTTCCTGATGTACGCACGAATGCGTTCAGCGCCGGTTGATGCTCGCGACACGTGCCGACTCCTTTCGCTCGCCGCGTTTCGCTATGCTTGGCTGCCGCCAGGAGTCCGCATGTCCGCAACCAGCATCGCCCTCGTCACCGCCGCTGCCGCGCGCGATCTCGATGAAGATCTGCCGCCGCTCGCCGCCGCATTGCGCGACGCGGGCATGGATTTCCACATTGTCGATTGGGACGATGCGGCGGTCGACTGGGCGCAGTTCGGACTCGCGGTGCTGCGCTCGACCTGGGACTACACGATGCGCCTGCCGGAATTTCTCGCCTGGGCCGAGCGTGTGTCCGCGGCGACGCGGCTGGTCAATCCGCTCGACGTGGTGCGCTGGAACACCGACAAGCATTATCTGGGCGATCTCGCGCGCGCCGGCGTGCCCACGGTGTCCAGCCATTTCATCGAACCGGGCGAGGACGCAGGCGTCCTGCTCGAGCGCTTTCTCAATGTGCATGCGTCGCAGGAATTCGTGGTCAAGCCGACGGTCGGTGCGGGCTCGCGCGACGCACAGCGTTACGGTCACGAGGAGCGCGAGCTTGCGCTTGCCCACTCCATGCGGCTGCTCGAAGCGGGGCGCAGCGTGCTGCTGCAGCCATATCTGGATCGCGTCGATGTGCACGGCGAAACCGCGCTGGTCTACGTTGCCGGCGCATTCAGTCACGCGATCCGCAAGGGCCCGCTCCTGCACCGCGGCGGCGAGCCGACGCGCGCGCTGTTCGCAGCGGAGCACATCACCCCGCGCGTGCCGCATGCGGACGAACTGCGCGTTGCCGAATCCGCGCTCGCGGCGATGCCATTCGAACAGCCATTGCTGTATGCGCGCGTCGATCTGATTCGCGACGGCGCGGACAAACCCTGCGTGCTCGAACTCGAATTGACCGAGCCGTCGTTGTTCTTCGCGCATGGCGACGGCGCCGCGCAACGCTTCGCCCAGGCGCTGCTGGAAACACTGCGCAATTCCTGAGGAATCGCCAGCGGTCGATTCGCGATGCCGGATGACTGCGCAATAAATACGCTGCTTTCTTACATTCCTTTACGCGCAAGGCGTAAACCGTACGCCACCGGCGCCGTTGTAGTGATCATGGCAAAAGCCATCACTCAAACGGAGAAATGTATGTTTCGCATCACCAAGCTCGCGATTGCCGCTGCGTTGCCTGCCGCGCTGCTGTCCATCGCGGCCCTGGCGCAGTCGGCCAGCACAGCGACCGGCAGCCATCCCACATTTTTCCAGCATATGCTGCAGAAGCTGGACAGCAACGGCGACGGCAGGATTTCGCTCGACGAATATCTGGCCGGCGCGACCGCGCGTTTCAAGGCGATGGACACACAGGGCAGCGGCAGCGTCACCGCCGCGCAGATCGCCGCGTCGCCACAGGCGGTCAAGCGCAATCAGATGGTCGCCAATTTCCTGGTCAAGCGTCTGGATAGCGCCGGCAACGGCTACATCACCCAGGACGAATACCTCGCGCGCGCCAAAACACGCTTCGCCAAGCTCGACAAGAAGGGCGACGGCAAGCTGACTGTGGACGAGTTCACGCCCGTGCACTTTGGGCGCGTCGGCGCACAGGTTTCCGAAAACGCCAACACCGGCCATGGCAGCAAGCGCGCGCAGGCAATCTTCGCCAAACTCGACACCAATCATGACGGCGTCGTGACCCAGGACGAATACCTCGCCGCGGCCAGCGCGCAGTTCAAGGCGCTCGACACCGCGGGCAACGGCCAGGTGACCGCAGCGGAAATCGCCTCGTCGCCCAAGGCGCTGAGCCGAGACGAACATGTCGCGCAACATGTCGCCAGGAAACTCGACACCAATGGCGATGGCACGGTGTCGCTGGACGAGTATCTGGCCGCGGCGAAAACGCGCTTCAGCAAGCTCGACAAGAACGGCGACGGCTATATCGACGCTGACGAAATCACCGCGCGTCACTGGACGCACAACAAGTCGGCAACGCCCGCCGGTTGATCCGTAGCAAGCCCACTCTCCAAGGGCCGCGCAAGCGGCCCTCTTTTTTGCCGCCCCCGGGCAGCGGTTTCTGGTCCGCACGCCGCATCAGGTAGAATCGCATTCCCCTCCGCTACGCGAGCGTACGGAACTCCACACGGGAATCGCGATTGATGAAAATCCTTGTCGGCTACAAGCGCGTCGTCGATTACAACGTGCGCATCCAGGTCAAAGCGGACGGCTCCGGCGTCGTCACCGAGGGCGTGAAACTGTCGGCCAATCCGTTCGACGACATCGCGCTCGAAGAAGCTCTGCGCCTGCGCGAGAAAGGCATCGCGACCGAAGTCATCGTCGCCACGATCGCACCGGCCGATGCGCAGGCGCATCTGCGCAATGGCCTGGCGATGGGCGCCAATCGCGCGATCCATGTCGTCACCGGCGAGGCGATCCAGCCACTGACCGCCGCGCGCGCCCTGCTCAAGCTGATCGAAAAGGAACAACCGCAGATCGTGATCCTCGGCAAACAGGCGATCGACGACGACTGCAACCAGACCGGACAGATGCTCGCCGCCCTGTGGAATCGGCCGCAGGCAACATTTGCGTCCAAAGTTGAAGTCGCTGGTACCGTGGCCACGGTCACGCGCGAAGTCGATGCGGGGCTGGAGACGATCGAGGTCGATCTGCCTGCGGTGATCACGACGGATTTGCGCTTGAACGAGCCGCGCTTCATCAAGCTTCCGGACATCATGAAAGCCAAGTCCAAGCCGCTGGAAACCTTGCAGCTGGCCGATCTTGGCGTCGAATCCGGCGATCATCTCAAGACCACGCGCTACGTGCCGCCGCCCAAGCGCAGCAAGGGCGTGATGGTGAAGGATGCGGCGGAGCTGGTCGCGGCGTTGAAGACCAAGGGGCTGCTGTGATGGCAAAGGTTCTGATCATCGCCGAACATCTGAACGGCAAACTCAATTCCAGCACGGCGCGTTGCGTGACCTGCGCGCGCGAACTGAAGGCGGAAAGCATCGATGTGCTCGTCCTCGCCGACGCGCCCGATACGATCGCGGCCGAAGCGGCGAAAATCGACGGTGTGAACAAGGTACTGACGGCAGCGAACGCAGCGAATGCGCATGCGCTCGCCGCAATCTACGCGCCGCAGGTCGTCGCCGTTGCACAGGGAAGTGGCGGCTACTCGCACGTACTGGCGCCCTCGACCACGTTCGGCAAGGATGTCGCGCCGCGTGTCGCCGCCCTGCTCGGTGTCGCCCAGGTCAGCGATATCATGCATGTGGACGATGCGTATGCTTTTCAGCGTCCAATCTATGCCGGCAACGCGATCGTCAGCGTGAGCGCACCAAGCGATCAGATTCTCGTCGCCACGGTGCGCACGGCTTCATACGCAGCTGCGACAAATGGTGCAAATGCGGCGCCGATCGAAGCGCTGAATCTCGCCGTCGATCTGCCGACGCATACGCGCTTCGTCGCGCTCGCCCAGGGATCGAGCGAACGTCCCGATCTGCAAAGCGCCGCCCGCGTGGTTTCCGGTGGACGCGGCGTCGGCTCGGCGGAAAATTTCGCGGTCATTTTCAAGCTCGCCGACAAGCTCGGTGCTGCGGTTGGCGCCTCGCGCGCGGCGGTCGATGCCGGGTACGTGCCCAGCGATCTGCAGGTCGGCCAGACCGGCAAGATCATCGCGCCCGAACTCTACATGGCAATCGGCATATCAGGCGCGATCCAGCACCTGACCGGAATCAAGGACGCAGGCACCATTGTTGCGATCAACAAGGACGGCGAAGCGCCGATCTTCGAGATCGCCGATATCGGCTTGGTCGGCGATCTGTTCAAGATCATTCCGGAACTCGAACAAGCGCTCGGCTGATTTTTTTGCGGCGTCGGACTACACCCGACGCGATGCCGTTTCGCCCACGCAGATCGACGTCAGTGCTCGGGTGCGCCTGCGCCGTCGCGCTAACGCCCGTTGTGTGCGGGCGTGCTTTATAATCAAGCCGTCGACAAGCGCAAGACAGAAGGAAATGCCCGCTTGAGCAACCTGCGACCGATCTGGGAACCGAGCAAGGAACGTATCGAGCGCGCGAACCTTTCGCGCTTTATCCGCTTCGCGCAGACCGAGCACAAGGCGCTCGTCACCGATTATCACAGCCTGTACGATTTCTCGATCCACCATCCCGAGGAATTCTGGCGCGCCGTCTGGGAATTCTGCGGCATCCGCGCGTCGGGCGATTTCGACGAGGTGCTCGTCGACGGCGACAAGATGCCGGGTGCGCGCTGGTTTCCTGGAGTGCGTCTGAATTTCGCGCAGAACCTGTTGCGCTACAAGGACGAACGCATCGCGCTGATCGCGCGCAACGAGTGGGGGCATAAGCGCGAATTATCCTACGCGCAGTTGCACGACGCTGTCGGCCGACTCGCGCACGCGCTGCGCGCCGCTGGCGTGAAAACTGGCGATCGCGTCGCTGGTTTCCTGCCCAATATTCCCGAGGCCGTGATCGCGATGCTGGCGACCGCGTCGCTCGGCGCGGTGTGGTCGTCGTGTTCGCCGGATTTCGGCATCAATGGCGTGGTCGACCGCTTCGGCCAGATCGCGCCAAAGGTGCTGTTCACCGCGGACGCTTACGGCTACGGCGGCAAGCGTTTCGATTGCCTGAGCAAGATCCGCGAGGTACTCGGGAAAATTCCGGGCGTGGAAAAGCTGGTCGTGATTCCGTACAGCGGCAATGCGTTCAAGCTCGATGGTCTGCCCAATGCGGTCGCGTGGCCGAATTTTCTCGGCAGCGAAGCACCCGAACTGGAATTCACGCCGACCGCGTTCGATCACCCTCTTTACGTGATGTATTCCTCCGGCACCACCGGCGTGCCCAAATGCATCGTGCACGGCGCCGGCGGCACGCTGATCCAGCACCTGAAGGAACTGGTGCTGCACACCGACCTCAAGCGCGAGGACCGGATTTTCTACTACACTACCTGCGGCTGGATGATGTGGAACTGGCTGGTATCGAGCCTCGCCGTCGGCGCGAGCGTGGTGCTTTACGACGGCTCGCCGTTCCATCCCGACGGCAAGGTGCTGTGGGACTTGGTCGATGAGGTCGACATCAGCGTATTCGGCACCAGTGCGAAGTGGATTGCCGCGGTCGAGAAGGCCGGCATCAAGCCACGCGAATCGCACAAGCTGCTGAGCCTGAAGACCATACTCTCAACCGGCTCGCCGCTGGCCGACGAAAGCTTCGACTACGTCTACCGCGACGTGAAGGAGCGTGTGCTGCTGTCCTCGATTTCCGGCGGAACCGATATCGTTTCGTGTTTTGCGCTGGGCAATCCTTTGCTGCCGGTGTATCGCGGCGAGCTGCAATGCCGCGGGCTCGGCCTCAAGGTGGAGATCCTCGATGACGGCGGCAAACCGGTGCGCGAGGAAAAAGGTGAACTCGCCTGCACCGCGCCGTTTCCGTGCATGCCGATCGGCTTCTGGAACGATGCGGACGGCACCAAGTATAAAAATGCCTATTTCAGCAAAGTGGACAATGTCTGGTGCCACGGCGACCACGCGCTGCTGACCGAGCACGACGGCATCGTGATCTACGGCCGTTCCGACGCGGTGCTCAATCCCGGCGGCGTGCGCATCGGCACCGCGGAAATCTATCGCCAGGTCGAACAACTGCCCGAAGTGCTCGAATCGATCGCGGTCGGCCAGGAATGGGACAACGACGTGCGCGTGATCCTGTTCGTGCGCCTGCGCGAGGGTCAGACGCTCGACGACGCGCTAAGCAGTCGCATCCGCAAACAGATTCGCGACAACACCACGCCGCGGCACGTGCCGGCGAAGATCCTGCAGGTCGCCGATATTCCGCGCACGATCTCGGGCAAGATCACCGAACTTGCGGTGCGCGAGACGATCCACGGGCGCCCGGTGAAAAACACCGACGCGTTGGCCAACCCGCAGGCGCTGCAGCTGTTCGAAGCGCTGCGCGCGCAGCTGGCTAGTTAAGCAGGCCGCGAGGCGCAATTCGAATCGGCGTTGCCGTGTCAGGCCAGAGCTGCTTCCAGCTCGTTGCGCAGATCGCGCACGTCCTCCACTCCCACCGACAGACGAATCAGGCCATCGCTGATGCCGAGCCGCTTGCGGTTCGCGGCGGGGATCGAGGCGTGGGTCATGATCGCCGGATGCTCGATCAGGCTTTCCACGCCGCCGAGCGATTCGGCCAGCGCAAACAGCTCGCAGCGCTCGAGCACGCGGCGTGCCTTGCGCAGGCCACCCCTCACCTCAATCGAGATGATGCCGCCCGGTCCATCCATCTGGCGTTTCGCCAGCGCATATTGCGGATGCGATTTCAGACCCGGATAGATCACGCGCGCGACGGCGGGATGCTTTTCCAGCCACGGTGCCAGCTCCTGCGCGCTGTCGCAGTGCGCGCGCATGCGCAGATGCAGGGTCTTGAGGCCGCGCATCGCGAGGAACGAATCGAATGGGCCGCCAACCGCGCCGACCGAGTTGTGCAGAAACGCCATCTGCTCGGCGAGTTCCTTGTCGTCGCCGACGACAACGACGCCACCGACCATGTCGGAGTGGCCGTTGAGGAACTTGGTCGCCGAGTGCAGCACCATATGCGCGCCGAATTCGAGCGGGCGCTGCAGCATCGGCGAACAGAACGTGTTGTCGACGACCAGGATCAGGCCGTGCTTGCGCGCGAACGCGCCGATCCTGGCGAGATCGACGATGGTCAACATCGGATTGGTCGGGGTTTCCGCCCAGATCATGCGTGTGTTCGGCTTCAGCGCGGCTTTGAGCGCCGCCGTGTCATTCAAATCGAGGAAGGTGAAATCCAGGCCGGCGCTGCGCCGGCGCACGCGCTCGAACAAGCGATAACTGCCGCCGTAGAGATCGTTCATCGCGATCACGTGGCTGCCCGAATCGAGCAGATCGAGCACCGTGCTCGCGCCGCCGAGACCGGACGCAAACGCATAGCCCTGCGTACCGCCTTCGAGATCGGCGATGCAGCGCTCGTAAGCCATGCGCGTCGGGTTCTGCGTACGACTGTACTCGTAGCCCTTGTGCACGCCCGGGCTCGATTGCACATAGGTCGAGGTCGCGTAGATCGGCGTCATGATCGCGCCGGTCGAAGGATCGGGTGTCTGGCCCGCGTGAATCGCGCGCGTGCCGAGGCCGAGAGATTTGCTTGATTTTGTCATGGATGTCTTTTTGAAAAGTGCGCCCGGGAGGGTCGCTTTTTTGATTCTCGCGATCATGGATGATCGCAAAAGTTATTGAACGCGCCGGCGCAAGTAATTCAGCAGATCGATGCGCGTGATGAGGCCGAGGAACTTGTCGTTGTCGACGACGATCGCGACATGGCCGGCGTCGAACACCGGCAGCAGGGATTCGATCGGCGATTTTACCTCAAGCATGCGCAACGTGCCGATCATCGCCGTGGAAACCGGATCGCGGAACCGCGTTTCATCGCTGTAGACATGCAGCAGCACGTCGGACTCGTCGACGATGCCGACGATCTTGTCGCCGTCCATCACCGGCAATTGCGACACGTCGTAGAGCTTCATGCGCTGATACGCCGTGGTCAACGGCTCGGCGGGACCGACGACGACGGTGTCGCGCTGCGAATACGGGCGCAGGATCAGGTCGCGCAGGTCGCCATAGCGCTCGCGTTCAAGAAACCCGTTGTCGAGCATCCAGTAATCGTTGTACATCTTCGACAAATATTTGTTGCCGGTGTCGCAGACGAAAACCAGCACGCGTTTTGGCGTCGTCTGTTCGCGGCAATACTTGAGCGCGGCGGCAAGCAAGGTGCCGGTCGAGGAACCGCCGAAAATGCCTTCCTTCGCCAGCAGTTCGCGCGCGGCGAGAAAACTTTCCTTGTCGGAGATCGCGTAGGCTTTTTTCACGCGCGAGAAATCGGAAATATCCGGCAGGAAATCCTCGCCGATGCCTTCGACCATCCAGCTGGCCGACTTGGTCGACAGCGTGCCCTCGTTGATGTACTGGGCGAGGATCGAGCCGACCGGATCGGCAAGGATCAGTTCGACGTTCGGCGCGGCCTTGGCGAAATGGCGCGACAGTCCGGTCATCGTTCCCGACGAACCGCAACCGAACACGATCGCATCGAGCTTGCCGTCCATCTGCGCGAGAATTTCCGGTCCCGTGCCTTCCTCGTGCGCACGCGGATTGTCGGGGTTGCCAAACTGGTTGATGAAATACGCGCCGGGTGTCGTGCGCGCGATTTCGGCGGCGAGATCCTGGTAGTACTGCGGATGCCCCTTGGCCACATCCGAGCGCGTGAGCACGACTTCCGCACCCATCGCCTTGAGATTGAAGATCTTCTCGCGGCTCATCTTGTCGGGCACGACCAGAACCAGGCGATAACCCTTCTGCTGCGCGACCAGAGCCAGACCGATGCCGGTATTGCCAGCGGTGCCTTCGACCAGGGTGTCGCCGGGTTTGATCTTCCCGGCGCGCTCGGCCGCCTCGATCATCGACAGGCCGATGCGATCCTTGATCGATCCGCCCGGATTGGCGCTTTCGAGCTTGAAATAGAGTTCGCAGACGCCGGCATCGAGGCGCTGCGCTTTGACGATCGGCGTATTGCCGATGAGCTCGAGTACGCTCGCGTGAGACGTCATTGAAACTCCGAAACGGATTTTGTCACGCATGCGCCTGGCGCATGCGTGGATCGGGAGTCGTCAATAATACAGCAGAGCGCCGGGCCGATTCAGCGAGGGCGAAGCGGCCCGGTGTCGTTGCGGCGCAGGGATTTGCGCCCTGGGAATTCAGTGCACCGCCTGGTATCGTTCCCAGAGGACGGTAAGTTTGTCTTTGGCGCGGAGTTTCTCTTTCTTCATATTGTGCAGCGTGGTGTCGTCCATCGGCAGCACGCCAAGCTCGGCATCGCGCACCTTGCCATCGAGTTCCTGATGGCGGTGATACAGGCTGCGGAATTCCGCATCGCTCTTGATCAACACTTCGACGTCATTTTGCTGATTCTCGAACATCAGTGACCTCCTCTCTCACAAGAAACAGGCACAAATCCGCCCGCGCGAACTCGCGCGAGGAGACGGGTGCAAACCAAGGGGTTGAGCCGTGAGTGGGCAATCGCCAGTCCGCTTCACCGGCGCGGGTGAAGTGCAGATGCTGATGATCGCAAAGGCTGCACTCATAGGCTCAAGTTCCGCGATATCCAGAGACGGAAAATCGCGTGACTTGAACCTACTCCTTTGCTGCGCCGGGTGCAACCGGCTTGCCGCGAGTCAAACGTTAAAATCCCATTGACGGCCGGCAGGAGCTTGGCTTCCGCCTCAATGCTGGGAGAAACTGACCACGACCTGGCGCGACTTGCCGCCTTTGGCACCGACTCCATGCGCGGAAATCCGTCCACCATCGATGCCCGCGGCGATCAGCGCGTCGCGCACCGCATGGGCGCGCTGCTGCGACAGGGCCAGATTGCCTTTTGCACTGCCGCCGTCGTCGGCATGCGCTTCGATGCGGATCGATTGTCTGCTGCCGGCGGCGGCGGCGATTTTGGCGATTTGTGCCTGCGCACCCGGGCGCAACCCTGCCTGGCCGGGCGCAAACGCCGCCGCGCCGAGCGTGATCGGCGCAGCAGCAGCCTTTTTGCCCTTGGCAGCCGGCCTGGCGCCGCTCGCCTCGAGCAGCTTCGCTTCCTTGCGCGCAAGTTCAGCCTCCGTGGCCTGCGCATCGGCAAGCTTGCGCGCCTGCGCGGCCTGCGCGCGCGCAGTTTCCGCCTCCTGCGAGGTCTGCGCGCTTTGCGCGCGCGCCGCATCCGCGTCGGCGCGCAGGCGCTGAGCCTCCTCGGCGTCGGCAAGGCTCTGGATGCGCTGCTTTTCCAGATCCCGTCGCGCCTGCTCGGCATCGCGACGGCTGGCCGCGAGCAGGATTTGATCGTGCTCGCGATCGAGCTGCTGCAGCTTGCGCTCCTGTTCCGCCGTGCGCGCCGCGGCATAGGCGATATCGATGCGACGCTCGGCGATGAAAGCCAGATGGTCGTGCAGCTTGCTCCTGCCCCCCTGCTCGGCCAGCGTTGCCAGCGCCTGGTCGGCCAAGGCGATCTCGGCCGGCGCCAGCGATCCGAGCGCAGGGTCGTCGCGCAACTCGTTCAGACTGCCGCGCAGGCGCTCGTAATCGAGATCCGGTTTGGCGGCATGGGCCGCGCCGACCAGCGCCAGCGTGAGCCACAGCACGGCAAACGCCCAATGCGTCGCGCGGGTCGGCAAACCGCGCATGAACGCACTCGTCGATTTCGCGGCGGCGGACTTCATCATTGTCCACCCTGATCGGCGTCGGAGCCGATCGACAAATCGCTGCGCAACTGCGCATTTTCCTGCGTTCGCGTATCGACTCGTTCGCGCGCCTTGCCCAGTCGGGTCTTGGCCTGGGCCAGTTCGCCGGCGATCTGCGCCTCATCGGCGAGCTGCGCAGCTTGGTCGTAGTCCTCATCCTTCATCGCCGCGCGCGCCAGGCTCAGCCGCTCGGCCGCCGTGCGCAGTTCCATCGGCGCGTAGGTCGCCGCGCCATCGCCACGCGCTGCCTCGACGCGGCGTCCGGCATCGTCAAGCTGGGCCAGCGGCGGTTTGGTTTGCGCACAGCCTGTGAGCTGGCTCACACAAAAGGCAAGCGCGATCAGGGTTTTTCGCGACGACAATGGCATACTATTCCGTAGATGATGGGGATGGGGTCATACGCTACCATTGTCGATAACTCCGGACCACTTTAGGCAACGGGCAGACGGCATATTCTCCTAAATACTTTTTCAGAGCGCAGAATATAAGCGATGGACATCGGCTATTTTCTCAAACTAATGACCGAGAAAGGCGCGTCGGACATGTTCTTGTCCACGGGCGCCCCGGTCAACATCAAGGTCGAGGGCAAGCTTTACCCCCTCGGCAGCACCGGCCTGCCGCACGGCATGGTCAAGCGCATCGCCTATTCGATGATGGACGAAGGCCAGGTGTCGGCGTTCGAACGCGATCTGGAAATGAATCTGGCCGCTGCGGTGAAGGATGCCGGCCGCTTCCGCGTCAACATCTTCAAGCAGCGCGGCGAAATCGGCATGGTGATCCGCGCGATCAAGAGCGTGATTCCTACCATCGAGGAACTGCAGCTGCCGGACCTGTTCAAGAACCTGATCATGGAGCCGCGCGGTCTGGTCCTCGTGGTCGGCGCGAGCGGATCGGGAAAATCCACCACGCTGGCGTCGATGATCGACTATCGCAACATCGCCATGCCCGGTCACATTCTCACGGTCGAAGATCCGATCGAATACCTGCACCGGCACAAGAAATCCGTGGTCAACCAGCGCGAAGTCGGACTGGACACGCACGACTTTCATTCCGCGTTGAGGAACGCGATGCGCGAGGCGCCCGACGTGATCATGATCGGCGAAATTCGCGATGTGGAAACGATGGAAGCGGCGGTCGCGTTCTCCGAAACCGGACACTTGTGCCTGGCGACCCTGCATTCCAACAATGCCGACCAGACCCTGGAACGCGTCCTCAACTTTTTCCCGGAAGTCGCGCACCGCAATGTGTTGATGAATCTGGCCCTGAATTTGCGCGCGGTGATCAGCCAGCGCCTGGTCATCGGCAAGGACGGCCGGCGTCTGCCGGCGACGGAAGTGATGCTCAACACGCCGTTCATCCGCGACCTGATCCGCCGCGGTCAGGTGCACGAAATCAAGGAAGCGATGGATCGCAGCCTGTCCGAAGGCATGCACACCTTCGATCAATCGTTGATGAAGCTGTACCGTTCAGGCCGCATCGAACTCGAGGAAGCCCTGTCCAAGGCCGATTCGCGCGACGGTCTGGCGCTGAAGATCCGCCTCGGCGAAGGCACCGAGGAAATGCCGGTGCTGGATACTTTCAATTTGCCGAGTTTGTGAAGAAGATGCAGGGCTGAGGGCTGAAAAGCAGCTCGCCTCTCTCAGCCCTCGCTTTTCGGCGCGTCGACCTGATTCTCCGGCCGCGCGCGTACGAATGCATCCAGCGCGGCGCATTCGGCTTCGATCCGGCACAAGGTCGGATATGGCGTCAGATCCAGCGACCAGCGCCGCGCATTGTATAATTGTGGAATAAGCAACGCGTCGGCCATGCCCGGCGCGTCGCTGTGGCAGAAGCGGCCGGTCGCGGGATCCGGCGCGAGCAGTTCTTCGAGTGCGGCAAAACCCAATGCGATCCAGTGCCGTGTCCAGCGCGCGCGTTCGGGCTCCGCAACGCGCAGCTCGCGCTCGAGATATTGCAGCGCGCGCGTATTGTTCATGGGGTGCACATCGCAGGCGATCGCTAGCGCAAGGCCGCGCACGCGCGCACGCGCAAGCGGTTCGGTCGGAAGCAGACGCGCACCGCCCGGATAGGCTTCGTCCAGATACTCGATGATCGCGATCGACTGGCGAATCGCATGCGCGCCGTCGATCAGCACCGGAACCAGCTCCTGTGGATTGACCGCGCGATACTCGGGCCGATGCTGCTCGCCGCCGTTGTTGACCAAGTGCACGGGCAGCACAGCGTAGGACAGGCCCTTCAGATTCAGCGCGATGCGCACGCGGTAGGCTGCGCTAGAACGCCAGTAGCTGTAGAGCTTGCGGGTCGTCTCGGGCACGCCGCTCACACGCGCTGCATGGTTTGCTGGATCGCGCCGAAGATGCTCGCGCCGGCGCGATCGAACATCTCAATGCGCACGCTGTCGCCGAACTTCAGAAATGGCGTCGAGGGTTTGCCGTTCGCCAGCGTTTCCAGCGTGCGCCGTTCGGCGAGGCAGGAGGCGCCGCGGCTTTCGTCCTGATTGGCGATCGTACCTGAGCCGACGATCGTGCCGGCCGACAGCGGCCGTGTTTTCGCCGCATGCGCGACCAGATCGGCGAAACTGAATTGCATGTCGTCGCCTGCCTCTGGCGCGCCGAACGCGACGTCATTGATCCGGGTGACCAGCGGCAGGTGTACTTTTGCATTTTTCCACGCTGCGCCCAGTTCATCGGGCGTGACGAACACCGGCGACAGGGCCGAGCGCGGCTTGGATTGCAGAAAACCGAAGCCTTTGACCAACTCCGGCGGAATCAGATTGCGCAGGGACACATCGTTGACCAGTCCGATCAGCTGGATATGTTCGGTCGCCTGCGCCGGCGTCACCGCCATCGGCACATCGTCGGTGACGATGACGATCTCGGCTTCGAGGTCGATGCCATAGTCCTCACTCGCCACCAGCACCGGATCGCGCGGCCCATAAAACCCGGCGCTCACGGCCTGATACATCAACGGATCGGTGTAGAAACTCTCGGGTACTTCGGCGCCACGCGCACGCCGCACGCGCTCGACGTGCGGCAGATACGCGCTGCCATCGACGAATTCGTAGGCACGCGGGAGCGGCGCGGCAAGCGCGGCCGGCTCGAACGCGAACACCGCTTCGCCATTGATCGTTTCGGCGTGGCTGTCGTTGAGCAGTTCGTAGATGCGATTGAGCCGTGGCGCGGTGCTGCCCCAGTCCTCCAGCGCGGATTGCAGGGTCGTCGCGATCGCGCTGACGCGTACGGCCTTGCCCAAGTCGCGGCTCGCCACGATCAGCGTGCCGTCGCGTCCGCCCTGCTTCAAACTTGCCAGCTTCATGCGTAATCCTCGTGCGTCATGCGCGACCTGGGTCGAAATTCTTGCTGAGACCCTGCCAGCATTCAAGATACTCGTGTTGCAGGGTCGGCGATTCCAGCGCGAACTGCGTCAGATTGATCACGTAGCGCGTTTCGAACATGAACGCCATCGTGTCGACGATATGGTCAGGTCTGGATGTGTCGGCGGCGCTGGCCTTGGCGAAACTTGCGGCATCGGGGCCATGCCCACTCATGCAGTTGTGCAGGCTCGCGCCGCCGGGCACGAAACCGCCGGCCTTGGCGTCATAGGCACCATGGATCAGACCCATGAACTCGCTCGCCACATTGCGGTGGAACCAGGGCGGGCGGAAGCTGTTTTCGGCGACCAGCCAACGTGGCGGGAAAATCGCAAAGTCCAGATTGGCGACGCCAGGTGTATCGCTCGGCGAGGTCAGCACGGTGAAGATCGACGGATCGGGGTGGTCGTAGGAAATCGTGCCGATCGTGTTGAAACGGCGAAGATCGTATTTGTACGGCGCGTAATTGCCGTGCCAGGCGACCACATCGAGCGGCGAATGATCGATCGCCGCCGCCCACAGCCGACCCTGGAATTTCGCGATCAATTCGAAGTCGCCTTCGACGTCTTCGAAGGCTGCAACCGGAATCAGGAAATCGCGCGCATTGGCCAAACCGTTAGAGCCGATCGGGCCCAGTTCGGGCAGACGCAACAGCGCGCCGAAATTCTCTGCCACATAGCCGCGCGCCTGATCATCGAGCAACTCGACGCGGAAGCGCATGCCGCGCGGGATCACTGCGACTTCCTGCGGTTCGATTTCGACGATACCGAGTTCCGTAGCAATGCGCAGTCGCCCTTGCTGCGGCACGATCAGCAATTCGCCGTCGGCGTTGCAGAAAAAACGTCCTTGCATCGAGCGATTCGCGGCATACACGTGGATGCCGACGCCGCTTTGCGTCGCCGCGCTGCCGTTGCCGGCCATCGTCGCCAGCCCGTCGACAAAATCCGTCGGCGCCGACGGCAGCGGCCACGGGTCCCAGCGCAGTTGATTCGGCGACGCCGTCGCCGGGTCAAACGCATTGTGAAAAAATCCACTTTGCCGCAACGCGAACTTGCCGTGCATCGCCGCCGGACGCATGCGATATAGCCAGCTGCGCCGATTCGCATGGCGCGGCGCGGTGAACGCGGTGCCGGAAAGTTGCTCGGCATACAAGCCAAACGCCACGCGCTGCGGGGAATTGCGTCCCTGCGGCAGCGCACCTGCGATGGCCTCGGTTGCGAATTCGTTGCCGAAGCCGGATTGGTAGCGCATCTCGCTCACAGTACGCCGCGCTCCATCTGCTCGCGCTCGATCGATTCGAACAGCGCCTGGAAATTGCCTTCGCCGAAACCGGTATTGCCCTTGCGCTGGATGATCTCGAAGAAGATCGGGCCAACACAGTTCTTGGTGAATATCTGCAGCAGCAGTTTCTGCTTGGTTTCCTTGTCGGCATCGATCAGGATGCGATTGGCCTTCATGCGCGCAACATCTTCGCCGTGACCCGGAATGCGCTGATCGATCACGCTGAAGTACGCATTCGGCGTGTCGAGAAAAGCGATGCCCTGCGCGCGCATCGCCTCAACGGTCGCATAGATATCGTCGGTGAAGCAGGCGATGTGTTGGATGCCTTCGCCGTTGTACTGTTCGAGATACTCGTTGATCTGGCTTTTCGGGTCGGGTGACTCGTTGAGCGGAATGCGCACCATGCCGTCCGGCGCGGTCATCGCTTTCGACAGCAATCCGGTCTTGGCGCCCTTGATATCGAAGTAACGGATTTCGCGGAACTGGAACAGCCGCTCGTAGTAATTCGCCCACTTCGCCATGTTGCCGAAATAGAGATTGTGGGTGAGATGGTCGATAAAGGTGAGGCCGAAACCCTTGGGCATCATCTGCGCACCGGGCAGCCACTCCCAGTCGGGATCGTGGATCGTGCCCTTGTCGTCGTAGCGATCGACGATGTAGAGCATGCAGCCGCCGATACCCTCGATCACCGGCGCGGCGACGGCCTTGCTGGTTTCCTTGTTGGCGATCGATTTTGCGCCGTTCTTCAGCGCCTGCACGCGCACCCATTCGGCGAGCTTGTTGACGCGGATCGCGAAGCCGCAGGCGCTCGGGCCGTGCTCGGCGGCGAAGTCGGCCGCGAACGAATCGGGATCCTCGTTGATCAGGAACGTCGCATCGTTCTGCCGATAGTTGAAGATCGGCCGCGTCTTGTGCC
>NZ_DATBQK010000042.1:0-2406 GCF_036560865.1 Rudaea sp. | reverse complement strand
GTGCCGAGCGCAACCAGGTCGAGCAGACACGACAGGTCTGGCTCACCGATCCCACGCTCGGAATACCAACCTGACTCGCGCAAATGCGCACGCAGCGCAAGCAATAGATAAAACATCACACCGACGCCGGCCAACGCCTTGCTCGGAAAACTTGCATTCATGCGCGCATCCTGCGCGCAACGATCACAAAGCGGGCTTCCATGCCCGCACTCTTCAATAGAAAATTGATTCGGATTCACCATCGCATCTGCTGCAGGCAGGGTTGCTCCTGGCAAATGATGATCGGTCACGATCACGCGCACGCCATGCGCTTTCGCCGCGGCGACGCCGGCGTGCGCGGCGACGCCGTTGTCGACCGTGATCAGCAATCCGTCCTGCTTGAGCTCGGGGTGTCGCGCAACCAATTCCTCGACCAGACCCGGACTCAAGCCATAGCCGTGGGTGAAACGATTGGGCACACCGTAGTCGACGCGGCGCGCGCCAAGCAGACGCAGGCCGCGCACGGCGACCGCCGTTCCGGTGGCACCGTCGGCATCGAAATCGCCGACGATCAGGATCGGCGCGTTCGCGCGCAGCGCATGTTCGAGCAACTCGCAAGCGCGTTGGATGCCGCCGAGCTGTTGCGGCGGCAAGAGCGTGGCAAGGCGATGTTCGATGTCTTCCGCTGCCGCGATACCTCTCGCCGCGTAAATCCTGCGCAGCACCGGATGCAGCGATGCCGGCCACGCGTCGTTGGCTGTCGGCATGGCTCGGCGCTGGATGCGCGGCTTGCCGATCACGCGAGCGGTTTTACCCTGCGCCAGAAGCGCCAGCGGTGTGCCGGTTTGATGGTGCAGCGCTCACCGCTTTCGAAGCGTAGGTGCAGCACGTCGATCTTGCGTTCGCGAAGCGCTGTATCGAGAGGCGTGAACCAATCACGTTCGAGTGCGGCGATGTCATGCTGATCGGCGAGATCGACCAATAACGAAGTACCTTTATCACCCTGCGCCGTCTCCCCCGCAGTCGGAGATGGGATCGGTTTGAGTGCGTCCGACAGGCTGCTCGATACCGGAATCTTCGCCAGCTTCGCGAGCGCGTGGGTAATTTCATCGTTGCTGAACACTTGGGTAAAATCGCCGCGCACCCATTCCGGCAAGGTACCCGCGCCCCAAATCCACAGGCTGTTGACCGGCGGCAGGCCGCGGCGTGTGCGCTGGGCGTTGAGCGGGTGCTGGGTCAGGACGATCTGCACCTCGTTGAGCAGCCTGCGCCAGCGCTGCGCGTTCTCGCCCTCGGGCAGATGCAGCGCCAGATCGTCGCCGAGCGCGGCAGCGGGTGTGGAAAATGTCGGCAACTTCGCCTCGCGCGCACAATGCAGGTACCAGCGATCCGTGCGCGTCGCTTCGAGCGGAAAACCGGCATCGCCGAACAAGGGTTTCAGCGCCTGCGCGAATCCGTCGATTTCAGCCGCGGACAAATCCAGATTTCCGCAGGCGACCAAGCGCAACGTGACTGCATCCGCCATCACATACACCGGATCGGCGCGCAGCCAGAGCACATTCGGCGCATCGCTCGCATCGAGGCTACGAGTCAGCGCCGCTGTCGGCAACGAAGTGCCGGTAAATTCGAAGCATTCGCGCAAGACAACATCGCGTCCAGGTTGCGCGGCGGCGAGACGATCGCCGCGCGCAAGCCAGCGCAGAAGCGTGGGTGTGGATTCATGCCCGACAGCCTGCGGCCAGGATGGCAGCAGCAGGGTCAATACGTTCAGGCCGGGCATCGCAGGCTCGGATCAGACCGAATAACGCACCGCGAGAATTTCATATTGCCGGGTACCGTTCGGCGCCTGGAGCTCGAAGCTGTCGCCTTCGCTCTTGCCGATCAGCGCGCGCGCCAAGGGCGAGTTCACGGCGATCAGACTCTGCTTGATATCGGCTTCGAGGTCGCCGACGATCTGATAGGTGACCTCATCGCCGCTCGCTTCCTCGACCAGATCGACGGTCGCGCCAAACACAATCCTGCCGTTGGTGTTGAGGCGCGAGATGTCGATCACCTCGGCGAAGCTCAGAGCGCCCTCGAGCTCATTGATGCGGCCTTCGATAAAACCCTGCAGCTCGCGCGCGGCGTGATATTCGGCGTTCTCCTTCAGATCGCCGTGCGCCCGCGCCTCGGCAATCGCGGCGATGATGCGCGGACGCTCCGTCGACTTCAGACGATCGAGTTCGCCACGCAGGCGCCCGGCGCCTTTCGCGGTCATCGGTGCTCGTTTCATGCGCTTGTCCCCAATTCCTTGTGCAGTTCCTGCAGGCTGTTGACCTCGCCACCGCTGCGAAAATCGAGCGAATGGACGAGCGCGCGCGCGCCGGCAACGGTGGTCGAATAGGTAATGCGCTGCTGCAGCGCTTCGCGCCGGATCGAGAACGAATC
>NZ_DATBQK010000041.1:0-12652 GCF_036560865.1 Rudaea sp. | reverse complement strand
GCCGCGGCAACCTTGCGCGCCTGCGGAATCAGCGCGGCGGGATCGGTCGCGTAGAGTTTGATCTCGATCGGCTGCGGCACCGCAGTCAGATCGCCGATCAGGTCTTCGGACAACTGCGCCAGTTCGATCTGTACGCCGGGTACCGAGCTTTCGATATCGGCGAGAACGGCGGCCATGACATCCTCGGTACCGCGTTTGTGGTCTGCTTTCAGGCGCACGAAGAAATCGCCGTGATGAGCTTCGCCCAGATCGCCACCGAGACCCGTGCCGGTGCGCCGCGAGAACGTCTGCACTTCGGGTTGCTCGCGCAGGATCGCCTCGATCTGGTGCAGCTCGCGTTCGGTCTCGTCGAGCGAGGTGCCGGGCAGGGTATAAAAATCCATGACGAAGCCGCCTTCGTCCACCTGTGGCATGAAGCCGCTTGGCACCCTGCTGTAGGCCAGCCAGCCGATCAGCAGCAAGGGCACGACTGCCGCGACAAGGATGATCGGCTTGCGGAACACACGATCGAGCAGGCGCGCATGGTGGCGTGCGAGCCAGTCCTCGCGGCCCTCCGCAGGGTCGTGCCAGCGATTGAAATCGATGAAGCGGCGCGCGAGGATCGGCACGATCAGCGCGGCGAACAGATAGGAAATGATCAGGGCCGCAGCCATCGTCACCGCCAGCGCCTTGGAGAACGCGCCGGTGACGCCGCTCATGAAACTCAGAGGGAGAAACACGATCAGGGTGGCCAGACTTGAGCCGGTCAGCGGGCGCAGGAATTCGCGCGTGGCCGGCAGGATCGCCGCGCGGCCATCGCTGACGCCGCTCGCGCCGGCGCGGCGCGCGATGTGTTCGATGATCACGATCATGTCATCGATGACGAGGCCAACGGCAGCGGCAATGCCGCCGAGGGTCATGATGTTGAAGCTGAAGCCGAGCACGTCGAGCAGGAGCACGGTGATCGCCAGCGTCGCCGGCACGATCAGCACCGCGATCAGAGTCACGCGCGCGTTGCGCAGGAACACGAACAGGACGATGGCGGCGAGAACGAGACCGATCAACACCGCATCGCGCACGCTCGCCGCCGACTCGACGACGAGTATGCTCTGGTCGTACCAGTTCGCCATTGTCACGTTCTTGGGCAGCTTGAACGTGCTCAGACGTTCGCGCACGACCTGTGCGATCTGCACGGCATTGCCATCCGGCTGCTCGTAGACATTGAACAACACGGCGGGCTTGCCGTCCTCGACCACGCGGGTCCATTGCGGTACCGCACCGGCCTGCACGTCGGCGACATCGCCCAGGCGCACGACGCCAGCCGGATCGCTGCGTATAACGATCTGCTTTAGCTCATCGAGCGCGCGCAGATTGCTGTTGGACACGACCAGATAGAGTTTGTCGTGATCCTGCACGCGCCCGACCGCCTGCAGCGCATTGCCGGCGGTGATCGCGGTGACGAGATCGCTGAGGCCGAGGTTGTACGTGGCCAGGCGATGCGGGTCGGCGAGCACCTGCACCTCGTCGATTGCGCCGCCCTGTACATCGACGCGCGCGAGGCCGGACACGGACGCGAGCAGCGGCACGATCTGGAACTGGGCCAGGTCGCGCAGCGCGTTCGGCGTGAGTTTATCCGACGTCAGAGCATAGGAAATGATCGGGAAAACGGTTGGATCCATGCGCCGAACGTTGTACGCCGTCCCCGGTGGCAGTTTCGGCAGCACCTGAGCGATCGCCGCATCAACGAGCAGGGTGGTGGCGATCATGTCGCGGCCCCAGCCGAAATCGACCGAGATCTGCGCGGAGCCGCGCGCCGATGCCGAGCGCACTTCGCGCACGCCGGGAACCGAGCGGATGGCTTCCTCGACCGGGCGCGTCACGCCGAGCACGGTCTGATCGGCCGGGCGATCGCCCGAAGACAGGTCGACAACCACGCGCGGAAACGATACCTGCGGAAACAGGCCGACCGGCAGCGACAACGCCGCGACCAGTCCGGCGAGTGCGAGCGCGAACGCCACGCAGAGCAGCGAGCGCGAGTGATGTTCGATCAGGCCGACGAAATTCATGGCTTGGCGGGACCGGATTTGGCAGGGGCTTTTTCATCCTTGGCGTCGTCGCTCTTGTCCGCGTTCGCCTTGCGCACGGCCATGCCGTCTTCGAGCTGATAGTTGCCGACAACGACGACTTCGCGTTTCGCGTCGAGCGGACCGTCAACCACCGTTGTTTCCTCGTCGCTGCCGACGCGCTTGACCTTGACCCGTACCGCCTTCTTGCCGTCGGTCTGGAACAGGTACGCACCTTCGTCGTCGTCGAGCACCGCGTCGCGCGGCACCAGCCAGCCTTTCAGTTGGCCGACTTCGATGCCGGCGCGGAAGGCATCGCCCTGCAGCAATTCATCGTCGACGGCGACGTCGGCATCGACCAGACGCGTCTTCGGATTCAGGCTGCGGTCGATACGCACGAGTTTGCCGTCATGCGTCTGTGCGCTGTCGGCGAGAGATTCCACTTGTACACTTTGTCCAACCGAGAGACGGCCGCGTTCGCTCGGCTCGACGCCGACGGTGACGACAAGACCCTTGCTGCGCGTAATCGTGACCAGCGGCGCGCCTGCGGCGACGCGATCGCCTTGGGCAACCGGTACCGTGCTGACCACACCGTCGAACGGCGCGACCAGGGTTTGCAGCGGCTTGCCGCCGGTTTCGTGCTCGAGTGCATCAAGCGCGGCCTGCGCGTCGCTTGCGGCCTTGTCGGCCTGCGCCTTCTGATCGCGCGTGGCCAGTTGCTGCTCGAGCAGGTGCGTCGTGCGCGTACGTTCTTCTTGCGCGAGCTTGAGCGCCGACACGGCTTGGCTATAAGTGCTGCTTGCCGCGGCCGACAAGTGAAACTCGAGCAGGGTCTGGCCGGCATGCACGGCTTCACCCGGGGTGACTGCGATGTGCGTGACGCGGCCTTCGGCCTGCACGCTCAAGGTCATGCCGCCATTGATCGCGGGCACAGCGCTGCCGTAGGCGACCAGCTTGTCGGCGATCTCGCCGCGCTGCACGGGCTGGGTTTCGACCAGCACGCTGGCGGCTTCGGTCTTGCTGTCTTCCTGGGCGCGCAGAAAAAAAGGCAGCGTTACGGTCGCCGTCGCGCCGAGCAGCAGGAACAGGCGAAAAGATCTCATGGTTGCGTCTCCGAATCGTTCTGCGCATCGGCCAGGGCGACCGGCGGCATGCCGGAGCCGACCAGGGTAGCGATCGCCACTTGCTGTTCCAGCAGGGTCAATTCCAGGGCGAGGATTTCCTGACGCTTGGCGTTGCGCATGGTCATCAGGTCGACATAGCTGCGTTCGTCGATATCGGCGTTGCGATATGCCGCTTGCGCGCGCGTCGCCACCGGTTCCATTTCGGCCAGCAGCTTGCGCTTGGCGTCGAGTTGGCGCTGCAGCAATTGCTGATCGGCGATCAGCGCATCGACTTCGGACTTCGCCGCGATCAGGCGCGCACTGAACTCCGCATGCAGTTGCGCGCGCGTCGCCCGTTCCAGCGCGATATTGCCCTGGTTGCGGTCGAACAGCGGCAGATCCATCGTCAGCTGCGGGCCGAGCGAGCGCACGTTGCTGGTGTCGCGGCCATAGGCGTAGCCCAGCGAAAACAACGGAAACTGGGCGAGGATCGCGCCGCGCACCTTTTCTTCCTGCGCCTGATAGCCCAGTTGCAATGCGATCAGGTCGGGACGCCGGTTGGCGAGGTCTGGCAGTTGCGCCTGGATGGCCTTGATATCGAGCGCTGGTACGTCGGCGGCATCAGCCAGATCGAGTTTGACCTGCGGCGCCAGCCCGAGCAGCAGATTCAGATCGCGCCGCCGCGTTTGCTGCTGACGCTCGAAATCGTCGAACAATTTCTGCGCATCGGACGCGGCGGCAAGATCGGGCGCAAGGATCGTCAAGGTCGTATCGCCTTGCGCAAGCGCCTCGCGACCTCGCTCGATGCGCTCGCGCCACAACGTCGCGTTGCCGCCCAGCAGGGCGAGCTGCTTGTCGCCTTCGATCAGATCCACTGCCGACAGGCGTGCCTTGCCGACGGTCTGCCATTCCTGCCAGAGGATCGTCGCGTCCACCGACTGCGCGGATTTTTGCGCGGCGTGACGCTTGGACGAAAGCGTGACCAGCGACTTCAGATCTTGCGACAGGCCCGCGGCGAGCGCGGCGAACATGCCCGGTCCGCTCAGCACATCCTGATAGCTGGCATTGAAAACCGGGTTCGGCAGGATGCCCGCGCTGCGCAACTGTGCCTGCGACAGGCCATGCTGGGCGCGCGCGGCGATCAGTTCCGGATTGTTGTCGAGCGCCAGACGTTCGACGTCGGCGATGCCGAGCCGGTCCGGCAACGCTGCGGCGTGCTGCAGGTCCGCGAGGCTGGTTTTTGCCGCGGCCCGGGTTTCCAGCGGATGCGCCGAATAGGTGGCGCAGGCGCTCAGTGCGGCCAGCGTTCCGGCTAGCGCGCTGCGCACGAGAAAACGATGAATGGCGGTCACTTCGAACATTGGCCGGAAGTTACGCGCGCCCGGTTTGCCACGAGGTGGCCGCAACATTACCGTTCCACAACTTGACTTCGGCCGCCGCATCGTTGTTCATGCGCCGATATTCCTGCGAGATCGACGGGTGTGAGAATCCTGGTTGTCGAAGACGATGCCGAAACGGCGGATTACGTGATGCAGGGCCTGCACGAGTCGGGTCACAGCATCACGGTCGCGCGCGACGGCCGCGACGGCCTGTTTCAGGCGACCGGACAGGATTGGGATCTGCTGGTTGTCGATCGCATGCTGCCCGGCCTCGACGGCATGGCCCTGGTGCGCACCGTGCGCGCAGGCGGCATTGAAACGCCGGTGCTGTTCCTGACCACGCTTGGCGGCATCGACGACCGCGTCAATGGATTGAACGCCGGCGCCGACGATTATCTGGTGAAACCATTCGCGTTTTCCGAACTCGCCGCGCGGGTCGCCGCGCTCGGCCGGCGTCCGCGCCGCACCGCCGCTGAGACCACGTTGCGCGTGGCCGATCTGGAGATGGATCTGCTCGCGCGCCACGTTGCGCGTGCCGGCCACGCCATCGAGCTACAGCCACGCGAGTTTCGTCTGCTCGAATTCCTGATGCGGCACGCGGGCCAGGTGGTGACGCGCACGATGCTGCTCGAGCAGGTCTGGGATTTTCATTTCGATCCGCACACCAACGTGGTCGAAAGCCACATCAGCCGCCTGCGCGGCAAGGTCGACAAGGGTCATGACATCGCGTTGATTCACACGGTGCGCGGTGCGGGATACTGCTTGCGTGAATCTGCCTAGACTCGTCCGCACTTCGAGCTTCCGCCTGACTCTGCTGTACGCGGGGCTGACCGGCTTGAGTTTTCTGCTGCTGTTCGCGGTGATCTTCTGGTCGACCACCGAATTCATGCAGAAGCAGATCGACACGACGATCAAGGCGGAAATCAAGGAGATCCGCAATGGCGCCGCCGACGACAGTCTGCAAAGCCTGCGCCGCGTGGTGCAGGCTTCGACCGAGCAGTCGCCGGGCTTTTTTTATCTGCTGCAGGATCGCGCCGGCAACGTGCTCGCAGGCAATCTGCCCAAGCTCGAGCCGATCGTCGACGTGCGCGAATGGACCGGCGCCAACCGCCTGCCTGAATTCCAGAACATCGACATTCGCGGTCTCGGCCTGGATGCGGGCGAGGGCGGCTATCTATTCGTCGGCATGAACGCACATCAGGTGCAAGAGATGCGCGAGTCGGTTGCGCGCTCGTTTCTGTGGGGCTTCGGCGCGGCGATGCTGCTCGCCCTGCTGGGCGGCGCGGCGATGAGCCTGTCAGTGCTGCGCCGGATCGAGGGTGTCAGCCAGACCAGCCGCGATATCGTCGGCGGCGATCTGCAGCGGCGCATTCCGCTGAACGGCAGCGGCGATGAGTTCGACCATCTCGCCGGCAGCCTGAATGCGATGCTCGACCGCATTCAGGTGCTGATGGATGGGTTACGTCAGGTGTCGACCGATATCGCCCACGATCTGCGCACGCCGTTGACGCGCCTGCGCCAGCGCCTGGAACTCGCGCAGGAGCGCCCCACGGATGCGCAGGCCTTGCACGCTACGCTCGGCGCGTCGCTGAGCGGAATCGACGCGATTCTGCAGACTTTCAGCGCGCTGCTGCGCATCGCGCAGGTCGAAAGCGGCGCTCGGAAGGCGAGCTTCACCCACGTCGACTTGAGCGAACTGCTGCACACGATTGCAGAAGTATACCAACCGGCATTCGAGGAAAAATCGCAGACGCTGCTGGAACAAATCGCGCCCGATCTGGCGGTCACCGGCGACCGCGAGCTGCTGACCCAGTTGTTCGCGAATCTGGTCGAAAACGCGACGCGACATTGCCCGGCTGATGCGCGCGTCGCGCTGATCGCCGCGTCCAGTGCGGCGGGGGTCAGCGTCGCCGTCAGCGACAACGGGCCGGGCATTCCTGCGCACATGCGCGAGAAAGTGCTGCAGCGATTCGTGCGCCTGGATGCGAGCCGCAGTACGCCAGGCAACGGGCTCGGCCTGAGCATGGCGGCCGCGATTGCAAGCCTGCACGAGGCGGATTGGCAGATGACCGACAACGCGCCCGGCCTACGCATAAGTGTAACGATCCCGGCGGTGAACAAGTAATACGCAATCAAGAAAGACGTTATCGACGCGTCCGCCGCGACCACCAGAGCGAACCGGTTGCAGCAAGAAGTAGGTTTCGCCCCGAGATCATCAGTCTCCGAAAAGCGCTATGCAACGAATCTGCAATTCGCCTGGGGCGTACGCGTGTCCATGTTGCGACCGCGATTCAGATGATCCTCGACCTCGGCCGCGCAACCGATCATCCTCGCGTAGAGGAACATCGTGAAGGCCGCTGTTTCGAGAGCGGCGTCGGCGAGCTCCCCGCTACGATGACGTTGCCACAGCATCTTCAGCAGCAGCGCCGCAATGAGCGCGTCGACGTTGACGCAGAAGACGTTACGCGTTGCGCCGGCGTCGAACAGCGCCTGCACGAGATGGCGGTAGTAGTCGTGGAAGATGTTGTATTCCCCACGCGAGTCGGCGAGCTCGCGCACGAATACTTCACGAGGGTCGAGGTTGACGAGCTTGCCCTTGAACACCGGATGGTTGATGCACGGGATCGCCCCTGCTTCGCCGGAACCGGCCTCCTTCGCGTTGCGCCGCCGCGCCGCGTACGCTTCGGCGAACTCGCTCGTGATGCGCGCAAGATCGACGCCATGCCCGGGTGTTCCGGGATCGGCGAGGTCGATGCCTTCGAATCGTTCCAGCAGAAACGCCACGCCCTCGTAGCCGTTGCCTCCGTGCGCATACCCTGAATGCGAGAGGAAGCCGAGCATCGCCTTGTTGAGCTGGATCCGCGACGGCGACTCAGGTCCGTCCGACGATACCGCGCCTTTTGCTCCCTGCGCCGATATCGATCCTGGCCCGTTGCTCAGCAGCAGGCCGATAAGGGTCTGGAACGAGAAAAGGTCGGCCGCCGACGGCTGTTTGCCAAGCAAGGCGGCGCAGGCCACTTCGGTCAGCGAATGCCGGCCGATGATCTCGCTGACGCGCATGCCGCAAAAGGCGTCTGCTTCGTGCCGCGACGCATCGACCGAGGCTCCGATCGCGGTGCCGAACAGCATGATCCACCAAGGCAGATTCTCCACGGTGGTCCGCGACACGCGCTTGACTGCGAGGGCCCGCCACGCAATCGTCGTCGTGATCGCCGCCAGCACCGCGTCGGCGGTCGGGTGGCCGCCGATATTGCGCAGCCAATCCAGCACGAGCGAGTTGGCACCACGCGCGTCGAATCCCGCCAGCATTGCCTGGGCGCGAACATCGGGTTGGTCGGCGACCAGATGGGCGCGCTGCGCTTCGGTAACCGTGACGCGAGCAAGCGCCCCTTCGTCCGTGCAGGCGTCGTCGAGTCGCGCTGCAGAAAACAGGTCGATCAGTATAGAAACTGCAGCGGCGGCACGCGCTGCGACCAGCGGGCCGGTGAGGGCCACCGCGGCGGCGATGACGCAGTTCGGCGTGCTGCCCGATTCGCGGGCAGCCTGGGCTGCCGCGAGCAGCGGTTGTGCGTACAAATTGATATGTGCGCCGACCACGATATTTACGAGTGCCTGATCGTTCGCGTTCGCCGCTCCGCGCAGGAGCGCCAACACGATATTCGACTCGACCGGCCTCTGCGCGGCGTCGAGCATCGACACGCCATGCAGACTGGTGATCTGTGTGGTGCTGTCCATCTGCGATGCACCCGAAGTGTCCTTCATGTTCTGCCGCGGTGTGCTCATTCCGACCTGGCGATTGAGCCGCGCAATCTGCTCTCCGTACGGCGCCATCGCTTCCACGACGGGCATGTCGAGTACCGCGGGCAGTGCGATGCCGGCATTCGACTTGAACCAGGCCTTTAGCGCGAGATTTCCCTCGGGCGGGAAATCCGCCTCGATCTTGTGCTCGCGCATTACTGCGGCAAGCGCTGCCGGTATGTGCGCGATATTGGTGACCAGCGCGCCACGCTCTGAAAAGACCGGGCGCTGCGGCGTGTAGATGTCGTCGACGCCGAGCTTGCGCAGAAACCAGGATTCTTTGGCCATGGCGTCGTCGCCACCGCCAGACATCGCGCCAGCATGTCCCACGGCGCGGGTGAGGCGCTTCTTCCAGCGTCCGACGACACAGGCGATAATGGGCTTGGTGAATTCCGCGTCGAACTCATAGTAACCGCCCGGTTCGACATAGAGCACCGCCGCCTTGCTGCGTGGATCGTTGCCAAGCGCGAACGCGAACTCCGGCGCGGCGAAGTGGATGTAAACGTCCTTGCCGCTCGAAATCAGCGTCGTCGTGCCCCAACCTGCCATGCGCAGGTAGGTGGCGATCGTCGTCGTGAAGTTGCCGGAATTGGAAAATATCGCGATCGAGCCCTTGCACAGGGCTTCTTCAGGATGGTCGCCACCCAGCGCGCCACCGATGCGGACGCGATTCCACGAATCCGCCACGCCGAGACTGTTCGCCCCAAAGATGTCGACGCCGTATGACTGCCCCATCGCGCGAATTTCGCGCGAATCATGCGCGGACAATTTCTCGGTGACGATAAAAATCTTGTTCAGTTCGGTGTTCACCCGCAGCAGCTCCGCGACGCCGTCGCGCGCAGCGGACGGCGGCAGGTAGACGACGCCGCAGTTGAATCGATGGCCGTCGTCGATGCCTTCGAGGACATTGTTGTACACGGGCACAGCCCCGATTGGCGTCTCCAGTTTCTGGCCGCGCCTTCCGGGCGACGTGCCGAAGACGACGTTGCCACCGGAGTAGTCATGGCCAACCGGCGTGACCTCGCTCGATTCGCCGCCCATGATGTTGAGCACGCAGACGCGATCGTCGCGGGTGGCGATTTGCGCCAGCGATTCGATGCCGACGTGATACTTGAATCCTCCGACGCCTGCGGCCTTCATGCCACGCTCCGCGCAGAAAAGGACGCTACCTGCGGGTGGGCGTTCATGCTGCCGCCACCATATTCAGACCTGCGGCGATCTGGGCGCGTCCGCCGCTCTTCATCCACGCATCGACCGCCTTGGCGTAAAGAATGACTTCGCTGATGTCGGAGTCGAATCCGAATATCCGGTAAGGCAATCCGAGCGCATCCATCGTGTCGCGCATCGCACCCATGCCGCGCACGAGATTCGGGCCGCCGCGACCGACGACGACGTAGATCGGCGCGGGACCGTAAGCGCTGAAATGCTCGCGCAGCGCGTCGGCGACCGCGCGCAGCGTCTCGTAGATATCGGTGTTGCTCGACTTGCCGCCTATCACGAACAGCACGTTCGTCTGCTTGAGCCAGTGCTTGAAGCAGATGCGTGCGACCTGCTTCATCTTTTCGTAGGGCGGATTGCCACCGAAATCCGACGAGATGATCGCATCGTCGCCGAGGATTTCGGAAACGAGCGAGTTCGCTCCGCCACCGAAAGTCGGCGCGAGGATCGTTCCGCCGGGATTGATCACATATACGTCACTCTGCCCCTGGTACGTTCGCAGTTCGTTGATCTCCTGCTCAAAGTCAGAGTAATCGGAAGCAAAGAGATGCGCCGCCAAGCCGAGCCGCTGCCAGCGCGAATCGTCGCGATCGAAGCTGCATTTGAAATCGCATGCGACCGGCGTCAATCGATCGGTCGCATCCGGTCGCATGCGTATCGGATTGAGTTCGAGTGTGGTCATGCCGAAGTCGTGGTACAGCTCCCAGAGCTTCGGCAAATGCTGAACGAGCGGTGAGATGATCGGCATCGGCGCACGCAGCGCAGTCAGTGCGTTCGCGACGACGAACGCCTTGAGTCCGGTCAGTGCATCGAACGGAACCTGAGTGACCTCGTCCTTGCCGAGTTCTTCGATATCGACGCCGCCGCGGTGACTGAGCGTCATCGTCGGCGCGCGGAATTGCGTCGAATCAGTGATCGAGAAATAGATTTCGTGCTGAGCCGGGACGGCGCCTTCGAACGTTACGCCCTGCGCCTTGGCAAACACGTCGCCTACGCGATGTTCCGCAAAGTAGAGTCGCTCCTTTTCTTTCAGCGCGGTCTTCAGGTCGCTGGCGCGCGCGATCAGACCCGACTTGCCCTTCTTGCCGACGCCTCCCTTGAAAACCGGCTTGACGAAAACCGAACCCTCACGCTGGATCAGCGCCTTGATCTGTTCCTCGTTGGCATCGGGACCGAGTACCTCGGATGTCGGAAAACCGACGAACCGAAGTAGCTTGGCGCCGTGAAGCATTCCAGTGAGCTGCATGGTTTCCTTTGCGGGACCGGCGGCGCTCGCGCGCTGCCGGCCCGGCTTTGATTGTTTTCGAGATCAGAAATCGACCCCGACGGTTGTGTAAATCAGCCGACCGAGCGGCGAGAAAGTGGCTACATCGGCGTTGTTGTCGAGGAATGCGCGCGGCGCCAGTGGCGGCATGCGATTGCCGATGTTGTTGACACCGACGCCGAACTTCACGACCTTCAACGGCCCCGAGTTCGCGGCGTGGAAGTCGTAACCCATGCGGATATCCCAAGTCGAGTAGCTGGAGACATGAATCAGCGGTGTGGAGGTGCCGTTCGCGCCCGTATCGGTGGTCGATGACACGTACGTATTGCCAACGGTCACGTCCAAGTCGCCCTTTGCCCAATCCAGACTCGAATAGAAGCGGTACTTGGGCAAGGTTCCACCGAACACGCCGGTATTGTTCGAATGACCGGCATATTCGATGAATGCTGCGCCCGGCAGCGGCTGGAAATTGAACTTGTTGAAGATTGCGCCGTTCGTCGCGAGCTTGAACGTTCCCATGCGCTCGGTCGGAATTACATAGTCCGCCGAAATTACCCACGATTTTTCCTGCAACGAGGCGAGGTTGCGGAACTGGTCGACGACGAATAGCCGCTCGGCCTGATTCGGATCACCCTTGCCCGCCGCGTTGGTCAGAAATGCCAGCAGATCGCCTGGATGTGCGAACGGTTGCGTTGCGCCAGTCGTGCCGGGAAAGGCATCGACTGCGAGATTTGAAAAGAACGGAGAAGCCGAACCGAGCGTATTGATGCTGCCGAGAATTGTGTTGAACCCGATGCCGCCGGCGAACCCCTTCAGCTTGATGTCCGAGTAATCTGCGGATAGCGAAAGACCCTGCGCGAAATCCGGCCTTACCGTGAAGCCGAGGAGCTTCGACGTTGACTTGGCCGGTTTCAGGTTGGGATTGTTGCCGTCTTCGCCGTTGATGGGCATGCCCGTGTAGTTGTTGCCGAAGATGCCCTGAATCACGCCCGCGCCCACCTGGCGCGTGTCGGTCGGACCGAACAACGCGTAGAGCGCCGGCGCAGAAAATGACTTGGCATAGTTGCCGCGCACCGCAAATTGCTTGTCGAACGGCTCCCAGCGAAAACCGACCTTTGGCACGAAGGACGAGCCGATGTCGCTGTATTTCTCTTCACGGCCCGACAGCGTCAGATCGAACGCGTGGGCACCGGCAAAATTCCATTTTTCGCTGGTTATCGGAATGCGCAGCTCAGTGAATACGCCATAGATATCACGGCTCTTGGAGAACGGGTCGGCATAGGTGCCACCCAGCCATTGCTGATCGTTGCCCGTGGTGCTTCCCGTCGTCGGATCCGTGACGCGACCGTTGGGGTCGGTATGCCCCGACACGGATTCGCGACGCGCGCTGCCACCCAACGCGATCGCGATCTCGCCTGCGGGCAAGGCGAACAGTTGGCCGACCACCTTCGCGTCAAATGAAGTCAGCTTGCTGCTCGCGTCGATCAACTCGGTGCCATACAGATTGGTCAGCGCGCCCGGATCAACCCCGGCGGCGAGGGCAAATGGATCGAGTGCCGGCACAAGCACCGGCGGTCCGGACAAGGAATAGCCCGAATAGACCTTGCTGTAGTGGCCGCCCACGACGGCATTGCCGCTGGAGTCAAAGCCGCCCGCGATCGCGCGCGCGACGTTCGGCTTGTAGATCAGATTGCGTTGTTGCTGCTGCAGGTCGCTGTTGCTGTAGACGACGCCCGTTTCCCAGGACCAGTCGCTCGTGATTTCGCCGCGCAGCCCGGCGCTGACGCGTTGTGCACTGACATCGTTGTAGAAATCGTGGGTGTACGGAAGATAGGCGAACGTTACGCC
>NZ_DATBQK010000040.1:0-29565 GCF_036560865.1 Rudaea sp. | reverse complement strand
GTTATTCGTGGACGCGCCATCACCTGATTCTCAGCGCAATGGAAAACGTCGTCAGCCGGCTGGAAGTGCTGACGCCGCGCAGCGGCGAGTGGAAACGCGAACCGCTGGGCGGCGCGCCGGCGATGAGCACGATCGCGGCCGGCGGCATCGACGCAGACCACAGCGACGCGTACTTCCTCACGGTCTCGGGCTATCTCGAGCCGACCACGCTGTACTTCGGCACGCTCGGCCAGGGCGCCGCAAAACCGCTCAAGCACAGTCCGAGTTTCTTCGATGCCTCGAAAAACGACGTGCATCAATACTTCACCGCATCGAAGGACGGCACGCGCGTGCCCTACTTCGTGATCGCGCCGAAGGATCTGAAACTCGACGGCAATAACCCCACCCTGCTCTACGGTTACGGCGGGTTTGAGGTGTCCGAACAGCCCTACTACAGCGGCAGCATCGGCCGGGCGTGGCTCGCGCGCCGCGGCGTCTACGTCGTCGCCAATATCCGCGGCGGCGGCGAATACGGGCCGCGCTGGCATCAGGCTGCGCTCAAGGCCAATCGCCCGCGTGCCTACGAAGACTTCGCCGCGGTCGCACGCGACCTCGTTGCGCGCAAGATCACCTCGCAGCCGCATCTGGGTGCGATGGGCGGCAGCAATGGCGGCCTGCTGATGGGCAATATGCTCACGCTGTACCCCGAGTTGTGGTCGGCGATCGTCTGCCAGGTACCGCTGCTCGACATGAAGCGCTACACGCATCTGTCCGCGGGCGCCTCATGGATGGCCGAGTACGGCGATCCCGACAAGGCCGAGGACTGGGCCTTCATCAAGACCTTCTCGCCGTATCAAAATGTGGAAAAAGGCAAAAAGTATCCTCCGGTGCTTTTCACCACCTCCACGCGCGACGACCGTGTCGGTCCCGCGCAGGCGCGCAAGATGGCCGCGCGCATGCTCGAGTTCGGCGACGACATCAGTTTCTACGAGAATATCGAGGGCGGTCACGGCGCTGCCGCGGACAACAAGCAGGCCGCATTCATGTCGGCGCTCGGCTTCAGCTACCTGTGGGATCACGTGAAATAACAACGCCTGCGCGCGGCCCGATCGCCGGGCTGCGCTTTGACTTTGGCGTGGTCGCGGAGTAGCGTTTTTCCCGTTCAACCGATGCTCGGAGCGGAGCGCTGGGGGACGCAGCCATCCGAGGTCCGTTGCATTCCTGCTATCGGGAGGAAAGCGCGATGACGAAGGCGAACTTGATATGCGCGTTGGCGGGCGCTGGCGTGCTGATGCTTTATCCGCCGGCTGCTGCGGCCGCGGAGGATTCCGGCGCAAGGCCGGGCGACGAGGCAATGGGCTGCGAGCAACTGGCGGTGGAAATGAAGCCGTACGCCGACTCGATGCGCGGCTCGCTCGGCGCGCTAAACGACACCAATCAGCAGCTTTTGGCGCTGGGCGAAAAGCAAAGGGCGCGAGACGCACCGAGCGTCAACGCCACGACCCAGGCTGCGGGTGCCGCCTGTGGCTTCGTAGGTGGCCCGGTCTGTAGCGCGGCGACGCAGGCCGACCAGGCAAACCGTAAAGCTGTCCACGAGCGCGAAGCGGCCGAAGCCAAGCCGCTGGCCGATCAACAACTGGCGCAGTCCAAAACCGTGGTTGCGCAAGGTCAGCAGATGCAATCGAACGCACGCTTGATGCGACTTATGCAGCTCGGTCACGCCAAGGGCTGCGACCGCAGCTCACGTCCCCGGCAATAGCGAAATATCGGCGACGTCGAGAAACATGCGGCGCAGCCGGTTGAGCAGCGCGAGACGATTGGCGCGCTTGGCCGTGTCGTCGACCATGACCATGACCGCGTCGAAGTAGCGATCGACCGGCTCGCGCAGACTGGCAAGTTCGCGCAAAGTATCGACGTAACTGCCCTGCGCGGCGAGTGGCGCAATGGTCTTCGCGGTCGCTTCGACCACGCGATGCAAGTCGGTTTCCGCGCCTGCATCGAGCAAGGCCGGATCGATTTTCGTACCAATATCGCCGCCAGCCTGGCGCAGGATATTGCCGATGCGCTTGTTCGCCGCCGCCAATGCCTGCGCCTGTGGCAGTTTGGAAAATTCCACGACGGCGCGCAGACGCTTGTCGAAATCGGTTAGATCGGCAGGCGCCAGTGCACGCACGGACTCGAAAGGCTCAGCGGCAACGCCTTGATCGGCGTAGTAGCCGCGCAAGCGATCGAGGATAAAGTCGTACAACTCCTTGGCGAGCGCGTCGCGGCGTGCGCCCGCATCGAGTGCTGGCGATTTGCCGTCCTTGCCTTTGGGCAATCCGGCGGCCAACGCCGCATCGGGCAGCAACTGCAAGGCTTCGGTCAGCAGCGCTTTCAGATCGAGTTGCAAGTCGCCCTCTATCAAGGTGCGCGCGAGTCCGAGTGCAGCGCGGCGCAGCGCAAACGGATCCTTGTTGCCGCTCGGCTTTTGGCCCACGGCAAAGATGCCGGCCAGCGTATCGAGACGCTCGGCCACGGCCAGCACTTTTCCAATCGTTCCAGTTGCGACGCCATCGCCTGCAAAACGCGGTTTGTAGAACTCATCGAGCGCCTGCGCGACTTCCACATTCTCGCCATTGGCGCTCGCGTAATAACGTCCCATCACGCCCTGCAGCTCGGGAAATTCGCCGACCATGCGCGTCAGCAGATCGCATTTCGACAACGCCGCCGCGCGCGTAGCCAGACCGGCATCGGCGCCGACACGATTGGCGATCACACGCGCGAGTTCGGCCACGCGCACGCACTTGTCCCAGACGCTGCCGAGGCTTTGCTGATAGGTGACGGATTTGAGCGCTTCCTGCTGCGCGGCCAGCGGTGTTTTCAGGTCTTCATCGTAGAAGAACTTCGCATCGGCAAAGCGCGGCCGAATCACGCGCTCGTAGCCCCTGCGGATTTCCGCCGGATTCTTCGATTCGATATTGGCCACGCCGATAAAGTGATCCGTGAGCTTTCCGTTCGCGTCAAATACCGGGAAAAACTTTTGATTGCCCTGCATTGTTGCGACGAGCGCTTCGCTCGGCACAGTGAGGAATTCCTTGTCAAACATGCACTGAATAGCAACCGGCCATTCGAGCAAGTTCGAAACTTCAGCAACGAGATCGATAGGTTCTACAAACTCGAAACCCAATTCATTGACGGCATGCATAACTACCGAAGCCACTTTGTTTCGACGATCTACTGGATCGGGTATGACTCGACGATCTATCAGTTTCACCTCATATAAATCGGCAGATATGACATCAAAGGGTGCGGGAAAATGGAACCGGTGCCCTCGTGAAAATCGATCGGACTTCAATCCGAAAATTTCGCCATTGACCAATTCTTCACCGTACAACATTACCAGCCAATGTACTGGGCGCACGAAAGTAAAGTCGTGATCGCCCCAGCGCATCGGTCTGGGAATTGGCAAAGTCTTAAGCGCTTCAACGACGATCTCGGGAAGTAAGGAAACTATGGGTTGGCCCTGCTTCACTGCGCGATGCACGAACCACGCGCCCTTGTCGGTTTCGAGTTTTTCGAGCTGCGCGACTTCGACCCCGCAACTTTGCGCAAAGCCGATCAGGGCCTTCGTCGGCTGACCGCCAGCATCAAGACCAGCGTTGAGTGCGGGACCACGGCGCTCTTGGGTCTGATCCGGCTGCGTCTCCGTAACCGCAGGGACGAGCACCGCGAGACGGCGCGGCGAGCAGTAGGCTTTCGCATTTGCGATATCGGCCTCAATGCCACGCTTTTTCAAGCCGTCGCAAATTCCAGTCGAGAACGCAGCCGCAAGCTCATCAAGCGCCTTTGGCGGCAACTCCTCCGTGCCAAGTTCGATCAACAAAGACCTCGTCGCCGTCGACATCAGGCGGCTTCCTTCTTGCTCTTAAGTCCCGGAAACCCGAGCTTCTCGCGCTGCGCGTAATACGCCTCTGCCACCGCTCGCGCCAAAGTACGCACGCGCAGGATGTAGCGCTGGCGCTCGGTCACGCTGATCGCTCGCCGCGCATCAAGCAGATTGAAAGTGTGACTGGCTTTCATCACCTGCTCATAGGCTGGTAGCGGCAGGCCGACTTCGACGAGTTTTTTCGCCTCGCCTTCGCAGGTGTCGAACCATTCGAGCAGCTTGGCGACGTTCGCGTGTTCGAAGTTGTAGGTGCTCTGCTCGACTTCGTTCTGATGGAACACGTCGCCGTAAGTGACGATGCCATGCGGTCCCTGCGTCCAGATCAAATTGTATACATTGTCCACATTTTGCAGGTACATCGCGAGGCGTTCCAGACCATAGGTGATCTCACCCGTGACCGGCCTGCATTCGAGTCCGCCAGCCTGCTGGAAATAGGTGAACTGGGTGACTTCCATGCCGTTGAGCCAGACTTCCCAACCAAGGCCCCAGGCGCCGAGCGTTGGCGATTCCCAATTGTCCTCGACGAAGCGCAGATCGTGCACCAGCGGATCGACACCCAGCTCGCGCAGCGAGTCGATATACAAATCCAGGATGTTGTCCGGATTCGGCTTCATCACGACCTGATACTGGTAATAGTGCTGCAGGCGATTCGGATTCTGGCCGTAGCGCCCGTCGGTCGGCCGCCGCGAGGGCTGCACATAGGCCGCCGCCCACGGCTCGGGGCCGAGCGATCGCAGAAACGTCGCCGGATGAAATGTGCCGGCGCCGACCTCGGTATCGAGCGGCTGGATAAGCACGCAACCCTGCGCCGCCCAATAGCGGTTCAGAGTCTGGATGATGTCCTGGAAGGTCGGACCTGCGATGCGATTCACGTTGTCTGCACGGTTGCGAATTGAAAGCGCGCTAGTATATCGACTCTGCACGAATCCCAAGGCGTCTCATGGCAATCGCCCCACAACGCAGCCGCCTGCCGGTCACGGGGGTAGCCGATGCCGAACTGAGTCTGCATCGCAAGCTCGATGTGGAAACCGTGCTCGGCGTGCTCAAACGCGACGGTCTGATCGCCGACGAGGACGCGCTCAAGGTGCGTGCCGACGCGCGCACGGCGCACAACAAGGTCGAACTGCACCCGCTCACGCTGATCGCCAACCAGAAGCTGACCAACCCGCTGGACGGCAAGCCGCTGAGCTTGGAGGTGCTTGCGCAATGGCTGGCCGACAAGGCCGGGCTGGCGTATCTGAAGATCGACCCGATGAAGATCGATGTCGCCGCGGTCACCCAGGTGATTTCGCACGCGTACGCGCAACGCTATCGCATCCTGCCGGTCGAGGTCAGTCCGCTGCACGTGGTGATTGCGACCTGCGAGCCGTTCGATACGCGCTGGCTCGCCGATATCGGCCACATCCTGCGCCGCGACGTGCGCCGCGTGGTGTGCAATCCGGTCGATCTGAGCCGCTATCTGAACGAGTTCTATGGCGTGCAGCGCTCGATCCAGAAAGCGCGCGATGCGAAAACCGAAACCGGCACGCTGCTCAACTTCGAGCAGTTGCTCGAGCTCGGCAAATCCGGGGACATCGGCGCGGACGACCGCCATGTCGTGCATATCGTCGACTGGCTGCTGCAATACGCGTTCGAGCAGCGCGCCTCGGATATCCACCTGGAACCGCGCCGCGACACCAGCCCGATCCGTTTCCGCATCGACGGCATCATGCACAAGGTGTTCGAACTGCCGACGCCGGTGATGACCGCGGTGACCGCGCGTGTGAAGATTCTCGGGCGCATGGACCTCGCCGAAAAGCGTCGGCCGCAGGACGGCCGCATCAAGACGCGATCGAGCGGCGGACGCGAAGTCGAGCTGCGCCTGTCGACGATGCCGACCGCGTTCGGCGAAAAAGTCGTGATGCGCATTTTCGATCCGGATATCGTGGTCAAGGAATTCCGCCAGCTCGGTTTTTCGATGGACGAAGAACTCATCTGGCGCAGCATGGTCGAGCGTCCGCATGGCATCGTGCTGGTCACCGGGCCCACCGGTTCGGGCAAGACGACGACGCTTTATTCGACGCTCAAACACCTGGCGACAGCGGACGTCAATGTGTGCACGGTTGAAGACCCGATCGAAATGGTCTCGCCCGAATTCAACCAGATGCAGGTGCAGACCGCGCTGGATCTGGACTTCGCCGCGGGCGTGCGCACGCTGATGCGCCAGGATCCGGACATCATCATGGTCGGCGAAATCCGCGACCTGGAAACTGCGCAGATGGCGATTCAGGCTTCGCTGACCGGGCACCTGGTCCTGTCGACCCTGCACACCAACGACGCGCCGAGCGCGATTCCGCGCCTGCTTGATCTGGGCGCGCCGCACTATCTGATCCAGTCCACGCTGACCGGCATCGTCGCGCAACGCCTGGTACGTACACTGTGTCCGCATTGCAAGGCGGAGACGCGGCTCGACGCGCGTGCCTGGGAAGCGCTCGTGCATCGCTGGAGCGTGCCGGCGCCGGCGCGCGTATACGGGCCGACCGGTTGCCTGGAATGTCGCAACACCGGCTTCCTCGGCCGCACCGGCATCTACGAGATGATGCGTATTTCGCCGCCGATCCGGCAGATGATCGTGCCGGCGGTCGATCTCGTGCGTCTGGGTGAAGCCGCGCTCGTCGAAGGCATGCGCCCGTTGCGCATATCCGCGGCGGCGCAGGTCGCGCGCGGCATCACCACGATCGCCGAAGTGATCGGCGTGCTGCCGCCGATCGAATGACATCGCGATTACGCAACGTTGCAACATCCCTGAATGCAAAAACGGCCGAGCGGCCGTTTTTGTTTTCCCCCTCCCGCAGCACTGAAGCTGCGGACACACAATTCTGGCGTGGCCTGTTGCTTACTTCTTCGCCTTGCGCGCAGCTGGCGCCTTGGCGAGGAAATTGCTGATCGCTTCGTTGGTCACATCGTACAGGGGACGGCCCGCGTTTGCGGCAGCGGCTTTCAGCGCATCGCGCACTTTCTTGGAGACGCGCAGGCTGGCGTCGCGGGTTTCTTCGTTCTTTGCCATAGGTCACTCCGAATAGGGTTTGGTTGCAATCAGGACTGCCGCCGCATTGTATACCCGCGCGTTTGAATTGCAAACGTGCAAATGCAGCACTTTGCATTTTGTGACAATGATACAAGACCGGTTGCGCCACAACGCTGCGGCGCAAAAAAAGCGTCGCTTCAGGCGCCGCTCGCCCCCGGGCGATCTTCGGTCTGCGTGCGCGTCACCAGGCGTGCGCCGACGATGCCCAGTTCGTACAGCAGGCACATCGGTATCGCCAGCATGGTTTGCGACAGCACATCCGGCGGCGTGAAAATCGCGGCGAGGATGAACGCGCCGACGATCGCATAGCGCCGGCTGCCCGCCAGCTGCGCCGGCGTGACCATGCCGACCGCAACGAGAATCACCAGCACGACCGGCACCTCGAAGCAAAGGCCGAAGGCGAGGAAAAGCGTCAGCGCAAAATCGAGATAATGTCCGATATCCGGCATCACCGCGACGCCGGTCGGCGCCACCCCGCTCATGAACTTCGCAACCGCTGGTAGCACCAGAAAATAGGCAAACGCACAGCCGATGTAGAACAGGATCACCGCCGAAACGAGAATCGGCGTCGCCAGCTTTTTCTCGTGCTTGTACAAGCCCGGCGCGACGAAGGCCCACAGCTGGTACAGCACGACCGGCATCGCGATCATCAAGGCGACGAAGAAGGCAAGCTTGATCGGCGTCAGGAACGGCGACACGACTTCGGTCGCGATCATGCTGCCACCCTGTGGCAGATGCGCGATCAAGGGCAAGGCGAGCCAGCCGTAGAGCCGGTTCGAGAACGGAATCAGCACCACCAGCACGATCAGCACCGTCGCCGTCGCCTTGAGCAGACGTTCGCGCAATTCGACCAGATGCGAGATGAAGGACTGCTCGCCGTCCGCGCCCGGATCAGTGTCGCTCATCGTGTGTCCCCGCCGGGGGTCGGATCGTATGGCTCTCGCCAGCCGGGTCCGCGCCGGCCGGCGGTTTCGGCGCCGCGACATCGGCCGCGGAGGACTCGATCTCGACCGAGGCGCTTGCGACCTCGCTGCGCAGATCGACCGCGACCTGTTGCGCTTCGTGGAAGCTGCGCTTCAAATCCTCGGCGGCGAGCTCGCGCTCGATCTCGTCACGCACGTTCTGCCAGCTGGAGCGTGCGCGCCGCACGAGCGCACCCGCGGTGCGTGCGACCTTGGGCAGCCGTGCGGGACCCAGCACGAGCAGGGCGACGACAGCGACCAGGCCGATCTCGCCAAAACTGAAGTCGAACATGCGGCCGCTCCGTCGCTACCTATTTGGAGTCGACGCGCTCGGACTTGTTCTCGCTGTTCGCGGCCTGCGTCGGCGGATCGGCTTTCAGTTGCGCCTGGCCGTCGGGATCGGCCATGCCCTTGCGGAAACTCTTGATCGCCGCGCCCACGTCCTCGCCGATATTGCGCAGGCGCTTGGTACCGAAGACCAGCGCCACGATGGCCAGCACGACCAGCCAATGCCAAATGCTCCAGCTACCCATTGCGTCTCTCCGAAACCTGTTCGACCACGTTGCGCACGGGATGCTGCGGGCATGCTTCGCGCAAGTCAGTGCGAAGTATACTCCTCCAGACGGTCGCGAAAGTCGACGACCGCATTGGGCACATTGCTGACGCCGCCGGCGAAGATGCGCCGCGGCGTGATGCCTTCGCCGTAAACCGCCGCGTTCGCATCGTTGTCGATGGAGATGACCGAGCCATCCAGCGCCGCGCCGGCGAACAGCCCGCGCGCGCGCGAGTAGGAATAGATCTCCGCCTTGAGTTGCGCATCGGTCGAGGCCTGTGCGGTACGCCCGACCGGGCCGGCGGCGGCGGACGCGTCCGCGCCAAGGGTGAATTTGCCATGCACGATCGAATCGACGCCGCGCTGGGTGCGAAACACGAGGATCACGTCGGTCGACGAGACGCCAACCTGAAAGCCGATGCTGCCGCCGGACATGCTGATGAAGCTCGGATTGCTCCAGATGCCGTTGTCGGTCTTCACCGAAATCAGACCCAACCCATGCCGTCCGCCGATCACGAAGCCGGCCTTGATCACGTCGGGGATCACCGCGACGGCGTAGGCGTTGGCGATCATGTCGCTCGGCACGCGCCGATCCGGTGCCTGCAGGACTTCGCGCAGGACGCGCACCGCATTCTCGGCGCGCTGTACTTCTGCCTCACCCGCGCGCGCACCTGGCGCAAGCACCGCCGCAAAAAGTATAAAAAGCAAACATGGCCAGGATTTCAAGGCGTCGGTCCTCGCTTGGAAGGGGTTTCGAAGGTACCGCGCCGGGCATGAACGCGATGAAAACGGGATCACGAACGGCGGCGCATCCGCATTCCGGCTCCGGCGAGCGCGATCAACGACAGCATGAGCAGTAGCAAGCCCGTTCTCGACAACGCGGGAGTCGGGTGGGGTCCACCGACGTTCGGATCGCCGACGCCGCAGACCGGCGGCGCGATCGCCAGACCGATCAGGCCGACGCCACTGACCAAGGTCGCGCCAGTAATTGTGCCGAGCTTGGCCATCGCCCCGGTCGGATCGATTTGCGCAAGGTTGCTCCAGGTCTCGATCGTGTTGGTGTTGTAACCGGGATTGTTGTCGAGAATCGCCCATAGCTGACCGCTGCTGTCGAAACCCGGACTGATCGTGTGCACGGCTCCCGTGGTGCCGCCGTAAGCGCCGACCAGCGCGGTTTTCGCATTGGTCGTATCGATCGTGTACAGATTCTGGTTGGCTTGGCTGCCGGTGCCGTACAGGATGTTGCCCTGCGCGGCGAGACCGGTGATTGTGCTGCCGAGGTTGCCGACCAAGGTCGTCGCACCGGTGCTCGTGTTGACCTGCCAGAAATTACCCGTGGTGCCGGAGGCCAGCCAGGCCTTGCCGTCGCAGGTGAACGCCATGCTCAGATCCTGCGTGGCATTGGACGGCGTATTCAGCGCGCCGATCACCGTCGCCTTGCCGGTCGCGGCGCTGATTTGCAGCAGGACAGCGAGATCTTCGGACACCGCGTAAAGCTGGCCGCCGGGTGCAAAGCTCAAACCACGCACGTTGTACGTATAAGCGCCGCCGACCAGACCCGCCGCCCCGATCAGGTTGGCGGTGCGGGTGGCGAGATCGATACGGTAGAGTGTGCCTTGGCTTTGTGCGTTGACGTTGGCGATGGATTCGCCATAGGCAATCGGCGCCGCGCTCAGGGGAGCGCAGGCGACAACAAGCAGAAGCCCGGCGATGAGGGCACGCAGCGACATCGAACCACTCTTTAATTTTATATAATAGTTTTGATAATCGTCAGTCGCGGCGGGCGAAGCCGCGACCGCCGGATAATACCACGCCACCTAGGAAAAACAAGGTCTTACACTGCAATGGACAGGTGATTCCTGCCTGAAGCGGCGCTCGCCTCGCCGCCGTAGCCTTTGCGGTCCGCGGTTGGCACTATCCCAAGATATTGGGCCGGCAGTCGCTGCGCACCCGCCCCTCAATTCCGGAAACCGCTTCGCCATGCCCGACCCTGCGCCGCCACCTGCACCTGCACATCCGCCCGGGATCGGCGTGCTGCTGGTCAATCTCGGCACGCCCACGGCACCGACCACGGCGGCCGTGCGCCGCTACCTCGCCGAATTCCTGTCGGATCCACGCGTGATCGAAACGTCGCGCTGGCTATGGTGGCCGATCCTGCACGGGGTGATCCTGCGCGTGCGCCCAGCGCGTTCGGCGCGCGCGTATGCGAGCATCTGGACGCCGCAGGGCTCGCCATTGCGCGTGCAAAGCGAGGCTTTGACGGCGGCCTTGCAGGAAGATTTGATCCGCCGGGGAACGCCGGTGAAGGTCGCACTCGCGATGCGCTACGGCGAGCCTGCGCTAGCACCGGCGATCGCGGCGCTGCAGGCTGCCGGTGTGCGCCGGCTGCTGGTGCTGCCTCTGTATCCGCAATTCTCCGCCGCATCGACCGGTTCGGCCTTCGACGCCACGGCCAGGGCGCTGACGCGTTTACGCTGGCCGCCGGAACTGCGCTTCGTCAACGACTACCACGACGATACGAATTGCATCGATGCGCTGGCCACGAGCGTGCGTGAGTACTGGCGCGAGCATGGCCGCGCGCAACGCCTGCTGCTCTCGTTTCATGGTCTGCCACAGCGTTGCGTGGATGCGGGCGATCCGTATTTCGATCAATGCCAGACCACGGCGCGCCTGCTGCGCGAGCGCCTTGAACTCAACGAAGACGAGATGGCCGTGAGTTTTCAATCGCGCGTTGGCCGCGAACCGTGGCTGCAGCCGTACACCGACGAATTGCTGCGCCGCTGGCCGGCCGAGAACCTGCGCCGCGTGCAGGTGCTGTGCCCGGGTTTCGCGGTGGACTGTCTGGAAACGCTGGAAGAAATCGCGCTGCGCTACCGCGAAACGTTTCTCGCCGCCGGTGGCGAGCGGCTCGACTATATTCCCGCGCTGAACGACAGCGCGGCGCACGTGCGCGCGCTCAGCGCCCTGATCCGGCGTCACGCGAGCGGCTGGCCGGGATTCGAATCGATCGCAGAGGGTCCGCTTGCAAGCGCGTGAGTTGAGCCTCGACCTGGCGCATCTACGCCTGGCCGCGCGCGCCTGGGGCGACCCTGCCCTGCCGCGTCTGCTGGCCCTGCACGGCTGGCTCGACAATGCCGCGAGCTTCGATGCGCTCGCGCTGCTGCTTTGTCCACATTTCCACATTGTTGCACTCGATCTGCCCGGCCATGGCCGCTCGCAGCATCGTCCGCCGGGCGCCTGGTACCACTTCGTCGACTATCCGGGCGACGTACTCGCGGCAGCCGATGCGCTGCAATGGCCGAGTTTTCATCTGCTCGGCCATTCGCTTGGCGCGGGTATCGCCAGCCTGATCGCAGCGGCCTGTCCGCAGCGCGTGCAAAACCTGCTGCTGATCGAACTGATCGGTCCGAACACGATGGCGAACGAGCAGTCGCTCACGCAATTGCAGCGCGCACTGACCCAGCGCAAGGAACTGGAAGACAAACCCTTGCGCGTGTTCGCGCAGCCCGAGCAGGCGATCCGTGCACGCCAGAAAGCGGGCGGCCTTTCCCATCGAGCTGCAGAAACGCTGGTGACACGCGGGTTGAAACCGGTGCCGGGCGGATGGTCGTGGTCGTCCGATCCGCGCTTGATGCCGGCCTTGCCGCAGCGCTATGCCGAAGCGCAGATCCCGGCACTCTTGCGCGGCATCCGCGCGCCGAGCCAGTTGATCCTTGCCGAGCCGATGGCGCTACCGATTCCCGAGGCAACGATTCTTGAGCGCGCGCAAGAAGTAGCGAATCTGGAGCTCGTGCGTCTGCCCGGCAATCACCATCTGCATCTGGAAGATGCCGAACCGGTGGCGCGCGAAATACTTCGTTTTATGCGACAGCACGAACCTGCTGCTGCGCCGTCATCGAGTAAAGATCACTAAGCCTGGATCAAGCGCGCCAGCTCCGCCTTGAGCGCATGTCCGCGTGTCTTGAGCCAGTCGCGCTGGGTTTGCCAGTCGGGGTATAGCGAGCCGACCAGGGCCCAAAAACGCGGCGAGTGATCGCGGTAGCGCAGATGGCACAGCTCGTGGATGACCACGTACTTCAATGCTTCTGGCGGCGCCAGCGCGAGCGCGAGATCGAGGGTGACGCAATCGCGCGTGTCGAGGCTGCCCCACAGGCTCTTCAGCGGCTTGACCCGGATGGCGGTCGGCGCATAGCCGAGTTCGGGTACATAGCGTGCGAGATGGCGCGACACATCGCGGCGGATTTGCGCCTGCAGAAACGAATGCAGCAGCGAGCGCGCCGCACCCAAGGTGCGTTTGTTATGCGGTTTGGGCAGGGTTAGCAGCAGCCGGTCGTCGGCATAGTCGATGCGCGGAAACGCGCCGTCGCGCCAGACCATGCGTGTGGTCTCGCCGCGCAGCGGAATCAGGGTCGGCCGGCCCGGCAACAGCGGTGGCGGCTGATCCTCGATTTGCAATTCGTCGAGTTTGCGTTCGAGCCAGTTCGCGTGCTTGCGCAGGAACGCGAACACCTGCGCCGGATGCGTGCCCGACGGATACGACACGCGCGCGCCACCTGAGGTGACGGTCAGGCGCAGCCGCCGCGCACGTGGATGCGCGGCGCGCAATACCTTGATCGTATCGCCGGTCGGCGTCGCGAGTTCAAGATAGTTGTCGGGCAGGTGCATACGTTTCTCATTGACTGGCCCAACAACGAAACTACTTGCGTTCCGTGGGCCTGGGTAATCCGAACCACTCTTCCATCTTTGCGAACAGGCGCAGCAGCTCCAGGGTCATCAACGCCAGCACGGCGTCGAGTTCGGCGATGGCATTTTCCTTTGCGTTGTCGCCGAGTTCATCCTGAATCTGATCGAGAAACCGCAGTTTGCGCACCACCAGATCTTCGCCAAGCGTGAAGCTCAAGCGCTCGTCGAATACCAGAGCCAGCTGAAACACCTGCTTACCCGATTTGAGATGCTCCCGCACCTCGTCGGTTTCAAGCTCCTGGCGCCGGCAGCGCACCACCGCGCCGGCCTCGACCGGATCGCGCAGTTCGCATTCGTCGCCCAATCTCAATCCGGCGGGCAACTTGCCCGAACTGAGCCAGTCCGTCATCAGCGTGCGTGGGGCTTCTTCGGCCATGACCGGCGTCGCCGGAAACGATCCAAGCGCCTCGCGTAACTGACTGACGGTGTCCTCGGCCGCCTTCCTGCTTGCAGTATCGACGACCAGCCAGCCGTTTTCCATGTCCAGATAAGCATTTCGCTTTGACAGCCGTATGAAAGCGCGAGGCAAAAGGTCGGTCAACACCTCTTCTTTCAAGCGTTTGCGCTCGCGCGCACCAATTCTTTTCCCTGTTTTTTCGGCGATCTTCTGCAAACGTCCAGCTAATTCATCATTTATCACCGAAGATGGTAGCAATTTGTCCTCGCCACCGATGGTCAGCAACGCGAACTTGCCGACGCGATGGACCAGCGGCGTTTCGCCGCGGCCGTACGGAGAAACAAAGCCGCGCGTGGCCAATTCGATCGGGCCACAGGGGCGCAGGCGCTTTTTGTCGAGGTCGGACTCCAGGGATTTGAGAGATTTGGCGATTGCGGAAGAAAAGCGAAACAGGGTCAGATTGCGAAACCACATGAGGGAAGGTTTTCCTGAAGATGGAAGATCAAAAGCTCATTCACCGCAAAGGACGCAAAGGACGCGAAAAAAACGGTCTTGATTTCTTTGCGTCTTTTGCGTTCTTCGCGGTGAACTGCTTTGCTTATGAAAATAGCGGCGCCATCTCGACTGATGCATCGCCGAGCAACCAATCCGCCATGCCCGGCGGCAGCTGCGGGTTACGTGATCCGAGCGCGGCAAAATCGAACAGCTCGCGGTCGGCCAGATGCGAAGGCGCGACCGAGGTCAACGAACGGAACACGTTTTCGATACCCCCCGGCGTCTTTCGTTCCCACTCGCACAACATCTGCTTGATCGCCTTGCGCTGCAGGGTTTCCTGCGAGCCGCACAGATTGCAGGGCATGATCGGGAACGCTTTCGCTTCGGCGTACTCGGTGATATCGCTTTCCCTGCAATAGACCAGCGGCCGGATCAGCACATGCCTGCCGTCGTCGGACTGCAGCTTCGGCGGCATCGACTTGAGCGTCGACTGATAGAACATGTTGAGGAACAGGGTTTCCACCAGATCGTCGCGATGATGACCGAGCGCGATCTTGCTGAATCCGGCGCGCTCGGCATGCGCATACAGCGCGCCGCGGCGCAGGCGCGAACACAGGCTGCACATGGTCTTGCCCACCGGTATCACACGCTGCACGACGCTATAGGTGTCCTGTTCGAGTATCTCGAACGGCTGTCCGATCGAATGCAGGTAGGCAGGCAATACATCGGGGTCATAGCCGGGTTGTTTCTGGTCCAGATGCACCGCGACGAGTTCGAAGCGCACGGGCGCCTTGGCCTGCAACTGACGCAGCAGATCGAGCAGGGTGTAGGAATCCTTGCCGCCGGACAGGCACACCATGACCCGGTCGCCATCCTCGATCATGTTGTAGTCGGCGATCGCCTGCCCGACCTGACGGCGCAACCGCTTGGCCAATTTGTGGGCGTCGATGTGTTGCGCGGCAAGCACGTTCATGGGACGAATCGGTAGCGGGAATCGGGCGATATTGTACGGCCAATGCCGGACGCGACGCGCACGCGTTACACTGGGTCATTCTTGCGAAACGGATAGCGCCGCGTGCCGCTGGACCCTTCCGACATCACTCGTCAACTGGTCGAATTGCGCATCGAACATCGCGATCTCGACAGCGCCATCGCGCAGATGACGGACGATGGGCATTGCGACGAAGTGCAGCTCAAGCGCATGAAGAAACGCAAGCTGCGCCTCAAGGACATGATCGCCTATCTCGAGAGCAAGCTGATTCCCGATCTCGACGCGTGACTTGGGCGCGTGTCCGCCGTCGCTAAAACCAGCAATGATGTCTGATCGCGGTTCCGCTGCGACCTATTCCGGCGGCGCAGCTTCGCCGTCCGCTTCCGCGGCCAGCGCATCGCGCCGTTCCGGCGTCAGCTTGAGGATGCCGTGGCGAATTTCGCGGCTCAGGATCAGCTTGGCGTCACGCACCACATTTTCGAGGTCCGGGTCGAACTCGAGTTTGCCGTTCGCGTCGGCCCAGATCACGCGGCGTTCGCGCAGCTTCTGGATAAACCCGCGGAACAGGGACTTGTCGAAAAATTCCGGCGCATTCAGTTCGTGCAGCAGAGACAGACGCTGCGCGGTCAGCGTGCACAGGTTTTCCAGTTCCACGCCGGAGAGCGTATTGGGTCCGTTGCGCACCAGCGCGGCGATCGCCATGTAATAGCGCTCGATCGTCTGCAGCAGGGTCCGCGCGATGACGCGCAACTGGAACGCACCATCGCTTTGACCCGCGCCGCGCGTCAGCGAGCGGTTTTTTGCGTCCGCCTGCAGCAGGCCGCGCGCGACGAAAAAATCGATCGTGGCGTTGAGGTGCGCATCGAACTCATCCGCGCTCCACGGCAGAAACAGCTCGGCCTGGACATAGGGATAGACCAGGCGTCCAAGGCGCACGATCGCGGTGCGCGCCATGCGCCGGTTGTTGAGGAAGCAGCAGGCGACCCAGGCCGCCGTCGCCGTGAGATGCAGCACGTTGTTGCGGAAATAACTGAGCAGCACCGCATTCTTGCCTTCGCAAGTCAGCACGTCGCCGAGCGGATGCTCGATGCGCGCAATCGCGCGCATGTTCTCGCCATAGGCGATGATCTCGGCCGCACTGAGTTCGGTGATCGTCAGCCGATCCGAATAGGGCAGGGCAGTCAGCAGGGCGCGGCTCAGATCGATCTGCGCGAGGAGATCGGCCTCGGCCATCGCGTGCTTGGGCGTTGCCAGCAGCGCGAGCGCGAGCAGGTTGATCGGGTTTACGTCGGCCGCGCGGTTGATATTGATCTGGATGCGTTCGGCCAGCGCATCCACCGCGCGACCGAGCCATGCAGGCTTGCCTTCCGGATCGGCGGTTGCCGCGCGCCAATCGGCGTCGACGCCATCGAGCAGTGGCGCCAGAAACACCGGTTCGCCGAAGTTCACCGCAACTTTGCCGTAGTTTTCGCGAAGTTTGCCGAAAGCGCGGAACAGGCCGAGCAGCGATTCCTTCTCCTTCGGCTTGCCGGACAGCTCGCCGATATACGAATCGCCTTCCATGATTTTTTCGTAGCCGATATACACCGGCTGGAACACGACCGGCCGATGCGATTCGCGCAGGAAACTGCGCAGGGTCATCGACAGCACGCCGCCGCGCGGCGTCAACAGACGTCCGGTGCGCGAACGCCCGCCTTCGATGAAGTATTCGAGCGCCACGCCGCGCGCGAACAACTGGCTCATGTATTCGCGAAACACGGTCGAATACAGGGGATCGCCCTTGAAGCTGCGGCGCATGAAAAACGCACCGCCGCGCCGCAGGATCGCGCCGAGTACAGGCAAATTGAGATTCTGCCCGGCGGCGATATGCGGCACCACCATGCCGTTGCGATACAGCAGATACGACATCAACAGATAGTCGATATGACTGCGGTGGCAGGGCACGTAGATGACTTCGTGGCCCGGCGCGATCGCACGCAGCTTGTCGAAGTGATGCATCTGCACGCCGTGGTAGATCTTGTCCCACAAGCCGGTGAGCAGGAACGAAACCGAACGCACGAACGGATGCGACAGATCGGCGGCGATTTCCCAGGCGAAGTCGCGCGCCTTGTTCGTCGCCTGCTCCTTGCTGACGTTCTCCTTGCTCGCGGTCGTATCGATCGCGCTCTGCACGGGCGCGGCATTGAGCACGCCGTCGATCAGGGTGCGCCGATGCGAAAGATCGGGCCCGATGACCATCGCGCGCTGGCGGCGGAAATGCGCGCGCAGCACGCGCGAAACCTTGCGCAGCGTGTTCGGCGCATCGCGCTCGCTCGCCAGCACGCTGCGCAGCGAGATAGGCGTGGCGAATTGCACGATCGTGCCACGCCCGTTGAGGAGGATCGCGAGCAGACGCCGAAAGCGGCCGACCACACCCCAGTTTTCCGCGAACAGCACACGGAACCAGCCCGATTCGCGATCCGGCGCGCGGCCGACGAAGATCGATACCGGAATCAGTTGCACATCCAGATCGGAATGCGCGCGCGACGCGTCGAGCAACTGCGCCAGCGTTTCCGAATGCGTGCGCGAACGCGGACGCTGGAACCACCAGCCGTCACGGCGCGACAGCGCGAACATCGCGCGCTGCCTGGCGACGCCGGCAATATCGAACGGCCGCAGCGGTTCGGGCATGCCGGCTTCGCGGCAGGCCTGCTCGAGTATCAGCGCGTCGGACAAGCCATAGCGTTCGATCACATAACACACCGGCACCGCCGGATCGCAGGCCGCACGCGGATCGACCGGCTCGCGCTTGATGCGCAGCCACGGCTCGGCGAGCGCGCCGAGCGCACGCAACCACCATGGCGCACGCGGTGCGATCGGCGTGGCCGGAGACAATGCGGATCGATCGTCCATCGTCAGATTGTACGCAACGCGGCGTAAAGCGACTGCAAAGTGCGGCTATGCAGACAGCGACGGCGCCCGCAGGCGCCGTCGAAGGTCGCCCATCGTCTGGACTATTTGGCCGCCGGAGCCGGCGGCGTTGCGGGCGGATTGGCCGCAGTGGCCGCAGCTTGCGCCTGCTCTTTCTGCCACCTCTCGATCGCCTGCTTGCCGTACCATTTGCCGTCGACCTTGAGCAGATCGCTTTCGGTGGTGAACGGCTGGTCGAACGCCGAGTAGGTCACCTTGACCTTGGCTGCATCGCCGGTCGTGCTCACGGTTTCGACCTTGATCGAGTCGAGTGATTTGTCCAGCGACAGGCCATACACGGCCAGCACCTGTTTCAAACCGCCCAGCGCGATGCCTGCCTTGAGCATGCCCTGATCGTAGGACAGCGCACGCACCTCATTGAGCGATTTCAGGTTCAGATCGCGCGCGGTCTTGCAGATCGCCGCGATTGCGCCCTTGACCAGGGCCGGGTCGGTGAATTTCACGCCCTGCGCCCACTTCGCGGTCGCATCGACCAGCGCGGCGGACTGTTTCTTCTGCTCGTCGCTGAGGTCCTTGCTCTGCTGGATCGAACTCTGCACGAAACCCTGGCCCATCGCGATCATCATCGGCATCTGCGCGGCGCCTTCCTTGTCGAACTTCTTCAATTGCGGCTCGATGTCGGCGTAGATCTTGTCCTCGGCGCCCGGCGCGGTGAGCCTGGTCATCTGATCGGCGAACTTCCTGCGATCCTCGTCGGTGATCGGATCCTTGGTCAGGTGCTGGGTCCAGTCCGTCTTGATCTTGGCCAGTTGCGCCGCGGGCAGCGCCGCGGTGAGCAGGCCGTTGATGTCGTTTGCGCGCAGCATGCGCACGGCGGTGAGAATCGCCGCATCGGGCGTCGCCGTCGGCACTGCAACTGGCGCGGCCGGAACCGCCGCCTTGTTTGCCGCCTGTTCTTCGTTCTTGCCGCACGCGGCAACAAGGCCGGCAAGCGCCAGCAGAAAGGCGAAACGCATAAGCTTGGTGGACATGATCTTCCCCGATGGAGTGCCGCAAAGAGTGGGAACTCTAGTGAGGCCCCGCGGACTTGGCAAGCGAGCCGCAGAAGTTGGCACTGCGCCTGCGCGCGGCGCGCAAGCGGTACCGTCGCTCGTGCTGTTGGCACCTTGTTGGTCGCGCGATCCGGCCAACGGCGCGGTTGTTCTTAAAGCCGCGCGCCGCGCTCGAGCAGCCACAGCTTGATGAACTTCTGGCGCACGTAGTTCGCCTCGACATAGGCATAAACCAGGCCGCGCCAGCCGTCGAGAAAACCCGCACGCAGGACATAGCCGCGCAGGAAACGCCAGAACGGGTTGACCACGATTTTGTACAAATGCGCGTGCTTGCCACTTGCATGCAGATGCTCGGCCATCAGCCGCGCATAGCGTTCAAGCCGCGCGAGCTGATCGCCGAGCGAGCGATAGGCGTGATGTTCGAGATCGCCGGCGAGCGTGGCGGCCGTGCCGTCGACGCTGACGTGTTCGTGAATCTCGCGTTCGCCGCGAAACCCGCCGCGACGGCGATCGAACAGGCGCAGCACCCGATCCGGATAGGCGTTGCCGTGGCGCAGAAACGCTCCGAAATATTCGGTTGCGCGCGCGCAGCGATAGCCGCTGGCGTCGGCGAATGCCTGCGCCTGCCGCGCTTGGATCGCCATGCGCAGGGCCGGCGTCACGCACTCGTCGGCATCGACGCACAGCACCCAGTCGTGACGCGCCGCGCGCACAGCGAAATCCTTCTGCGTGCGGTAGCCGACGAAGACGTGTTCAATCACGCGCGCGCCTTTGGCCACGGCGCGTTCGCGGGTGTCGTCGCTCGATCCCGAATCGACGACGAGGATCTCATCGCAAAACGCCAACGAATCCAGGCAGGCGTCGATGCGATCGGCCTCGTTGAGCGTGATGATGCAGGCGGAAATCGGCGTGGCCATGCGTGCAGATTAGCGCAACAGCCAAAGACTGAACCACGAAGAACACGGAGAACACGGAGAACAGCAGAAGCAGATTTTCGCCGCAAAAGACGCAAAGAACGCGAAAAAGAACGAAGTTGTGAACTATTCGCCGAACTTCTTCGTGTCTTTTGCGTCTTTTGCGGTGAGTGCTTTGCCTGTGGCTCTTCCTCCGTGTTCTCCGTGTACTCCGTGGTTCAATCTTCAGCTTTGATCACAGGTCCAGCCTCAATGCGCTATCCTAGCCGTTGCATTTTCGCAACAGAGATGGCGCATGGCTTCCGGACGTGTATTGGTGGTCGACGATGAGCCGGATATCCGCTCGACGGTGAAGGAAATTCTCGAGGACGAGGGCTATCAGGTCACCCTTGCCGCGAGCGCCGCGGCCGCGCGCGAAGCACGCACGCAGATCCGGCCGGATGTGATCCTGCTCGATATCTGGATGCCCGAGCTCGACGGCATCAGCCTGCTGCGCGAATGGGCCGCTACCGGGGCGCTCACCTGTCCGGTGATCATGATGTCGGGCCACGGCACGGTCGAGACCGCCGTCGAAGCGACCCGTCTGGGCGCCTACGATTTCGTCGAAAAACCCATTTCGCTGGCGAAACTGCTGCTCACGATCGAGCGCGCGCGTGAAGCGAGCCGGCTCAAGCGCGAAAACGACGGCCTGCGCGAGCAACTCGCGCTGCCACTGGAACCGGTCGGGTCGAGCAAGGCGATGACCGCACTGCGCGCCCAATTGGACAAACTCGCACAGCACGAAACCTCGATCCTGATCCAGGGCGAGGCGGGCACCGGCAAGGAAACCCTCGCACGCTGGCTGCACGCACGCTCGTCGCGGCGCAGCGGTGCGTTCGTCGCCGTCGCGCCGGGCAGCATTCCGCGCGAGCATCTGGTGGTCGCGCTGTTCGGCGCGGAAGACGCGAACGGCGTGCAACAGGGCCTGCTCGAACAGGCCAACGGTGGCACGCTGTTCCTCGACGAGGTCGCCGAGCTCGATCCGGAACTGCAGCAGCGCCTGTCGAGCGTGCTCGAACGCCGCGCCCTGGTGCGCAGCGGCGGCGCGGGCAATGTGGTGCTCGATCTGCGCGTGATCGCGGCGACCGCGCAGAATCTCGAGGCGCAAATCAAGGCCGGCCTGTTCCGCGAGGAGCTGTATTACCTGCTCAACGTCGTGCCGCTGGCGGTGCCGCCGTTGCGCAAGCGCAGCGAGGATGTGCCCGAGCTGCTGCGCCTGTACGGCGATTTCTTCGCCAGCCGCGACAAGCTGCCATATCGGCATTTTCCGGTCGCCGTGCAGAATCGTCTGCGCAATCACGACTGGCCGGGCAATGTGCGCGAGCTGCGCAATCTCGTGCAGCGCCTGTTGATCATGGGCAATAGCGAACAAATCGAACTGGCCGAGGTCGAAGCAGCACTCGGCAGCGCAGCAGGGCGCGCACCACGCGAGGAAGTCGCGACGCCGGCAACGACGTCGGGCATCGATTTCAATCTGCCGTTGCGTGAAGCGCGCGAGCAGTTCGAGCGCGCGTATCTGTTGCGCCAGTTGCAGGATGCGGGCGGCAGCGTCGGGCGTCTGGCCAAGATGGTCGGCATGGAGCGGACGCATTTGTATCGCAAACTGCGCGATCTCGGCGTCGATGTGCGCACGATTGCGCGCGAAGAATAAAGCTCTATTGGCCGCAAAGTACGCAAAGAACGCAAAAAGAACAGATTCAAGAAATCTTTTAGATTTGCGTCTTTTGCGTACTTTGCGGCGAAGGATTTTGATTTAACTACGATGAGGACTGGAACATGAGCGTAAAAGGCAAAGTCGCCCTGATCACCGGCGCCGCGAGCGGCATCGGCAAGCGCATCGCCGAGGTGTATGCGGACAATGGCGCGCATATCGCGATCGCCGATATCAATCAGGCGGCAGCGGAGTCCGCCGCTGCCGAGATCCGCGCGCGCGGCGTCAACGCGACCGCGATCGTGATGGACGTGACCGATGAAGCGGCAGTCGCAGCCGGCGTCGACAAATGCGTCAAGGATCTGGGCAGCATCGACATCCTGGTCTCGAATGCGGGTATACAAATCGTCAATCCGATCGACACCTTCAGCTATGCCGACTGGAAAAAACTCATGGCGATCCATGTCGACGGCGCGTTTCTGACCACGCGCGCGGCGCTCAAGTACATGTATGCGGCGGGCAAGGGTGGCGCCATCATCTACATGGGTTCGGTGCATTCGAAGGAAGCCTCGAAACTCAAAGCGCCTTACGTCACCGCCAAGCACGGATTGATCGGCCTGGCCAAGGTCGTGGCCAAGGAAGGCGCGGCCAAGGGCGTGCGCGCGAATGTGATCTGCCCCGGCTTCGTGCGCACGCCGCTGGTCGAGAAACAGATTCCCGAGCAGGCCAAGGAACTGGGTATCTCCGAAGCCGACGTGATCAAGAACGTGATGCTCAAGGACACCGTCGATGGCGAGTTCACCACGGTCGATGACGTGGCCAACTGCGCGCTGTTCCTCGCCGGTTTCGAGACCAATGCGCTGACCGGACAATCGCTCGTCGTCAGCCACGGCTGGTTCATGCAATGAGCGCGATTCGCCGCAAGACACCGCGGGCTGCGCCGAAGCGCGCTGCCGCGACGCTCAAGACCGCACTCGCTGCGACCAAGTCGGCGAAACCCGCGCCGAGCGCGCGGTCCGCCAAACCGGCCACCGCGCCCGCGCGCAAGCCGGTCGCCACGCCGGTCGAATCGGCACGAAGCTACGCCACGATCGCGCTGGTCCTGCAGGGCGGCGGCGCACTCGGGTCGTATCAATGCGGCGTCTACGAAGGCCTGCACAAGGCCGGCATCCAGCCGAACTGGTTCGCCGGCATTTCGATCGGCGCGATCAATGCGGCACTGCTTGCCGGCAACGCGCCCGAGCAACGCGTCGAACGCCTGCACGAATTCTGGAATCGCATTTCGATTCCGGCCGTGCCGCTCGCAAAGGAGGCGCTCGACTGGCAGCAGCAATGGCTCAATGCGCTGCCACTGCACAAGTCCACCATGGCTTGGGCCAATTCGCAGGGCGCGCTGGCGGCGATGCTCTACGGACAAAGCGGCTTCTACGTGCCGCGTATACCGCCGCCGTATTCGGGTCTGACCCACGGCGTGGCGACGAGGAGTTTCTACAGTACCGCACCGTTGAAACAGACGCTCGAGGAATTCGTCGACTTCGACCGCATTAACCATGCCGATGTGCGTTTCTCGGTCGGCGCAGTGAATGTGCGCACGGGCAATTTCATCAACTTCGACAACTACGGCGAGTACAAACGGAAGATCCGCGTCGAGCACGTCATGGCCTCGGGTGCGCTGCCGCCGGCATTTGCCGCAGTGGAAATCGACGGCGAGCATTACTGGGACGGCGGCGTCGTCTCCAACACGCCGCTCGATCACGTACTCGGCGACGAGCCGCGTTGCGACTGTCTCGTGTTTCAGGTCGACCTGTGGCGTGCGCAGGGCATCCTGCCGCGCAATCTGACCGAAGTGCTCGAACGCCAGAAGGACATCCAATATTCCAGTCGCACGCGCTTCAACACCAGCGTCGTGCAACAGATGCACGATCTGCGCACCACGCTCGACGCGTTGCTCAAGGAAATTCCTGCCGCGCATCTTTCCGCCTCGGTACGCAAGGAACTGCAACCTTGGCTGTCCGATCGCGTCTACAACATCATCCATCTGATCTACAAAACCAAACCCTACGAAGAACAGTACAAGGACTACGCGTTCGCGCCGAGCACGATGCGCGAACACTGGCGCGCTGGCCTGAACGACATGCAACGCACGCTCGCGCACCCGGAATTCTTCCTGCCGCCGTCGCGCCGCCAGGGTGTGATCACGCACGATGTGCATCGCTGAACGACTCTCGCGTCATGCCCGGCGATGACGTACTCAACCAGCTGCGCCGCCTGGTCGGCGGCCCGCGCGACGGCGCCCTGCTGCGCGTGTCGATAGCCAATTCGCTCGTCGCGAAAGGCGAGCACACGGCAGCAATCGCTGAGCTGCGCCGCGCGGTGGAATTCGATCCCGACTATTCGGCCGCATGGAAGCTGCTCGGCAAGGCGCTGGTCGATGCGGGCGATACGGCGGCAGCGACCGACGCCTACCGTGCGGGCATCGCCGCCGCGGCCGCGCATGGGGACGTGCAGGCGCAGAAGGAAATGACGGTATTTTTGCGGCGCCTGGAAAGAGCCAGTTGAAGCCAGCGCGCTGGCCTAATTCCAATTCCAAGTCAAAAGAGCAACGTCGTCCCGGCAGGGATTGTCGGAATGACGAATTCTTGTCGGATTGATTTACGGTTGGAATAACGCAGCGCGTCTAATTTTTCCCGCTTTCCGTCCCGGCGCCGGCAACGTTCGGCGGCGCCGAATAGCGCTTGTAGTGCCACTGGTATTGCGTCGGCGCGAGGCGCACGCAATCCTCAATGCCGCGGTTGAGCGCAGCGGCAGCGACGGCCAGATCGGTGTCCGCGATCTGCGCGGGCGCGGGCAGAAAATGCAGCGTATAACCCGCGCCCCGCGGCAGGCGCTCGACGAACGCGAACAGCACCGTAGCGCCGGTGCGTTGGGCGAGGCGCGACAACAGCACCATGGTCGATGCAGGTGTGCCGAAGAACGGCGCGAACTCGCCTTCGCCCTGCTTGGGTTGTTGATCGGGCAGGATGCCGATGACCCCGCCAGTCGAAAGCCGCTTGAACAATTTGCGCACGCCCGCGCTGCCTTCGGCGCGCACCTGTTCGGCGGCGAGACCACCGCGTGCACGCAGCAGCAGCGGTTCGAGTTCGGCACGGCGCGGCGGCCGATAGGCGATCGCGATCGGCGTACGGCTGCACAACCAGTAATTGAGCAACTCCCAGCAGCCCAGATGCGGCGCGGCAACGATCAGTCCGCGTTTCTCCGCCAGCGCGGCATCGAACAGTTCGCCGCCGTTTACGGTGCGTACGAGCGCAAGCGTGCGCTGCGGATCGCCGGTCCAGATCTTGGCGATTTCGACAAAGGACTTGCCTGCCTCGACCAGCGAGGCGTGCAGAAAATGACCCCGTTCGTCGCCAAATTGCGTATTGACCAGGGACAGGGTTTGCACCGCTTTGCGCCGCAGCGGATTGTCGATGCGACCGAGCAGCCAGCCGATGGCCGCACCCGTTGCGTGCAGCCAGCGCAGCGGCAACCGGCCGACAAGGCGCAGCAATCCGTAAAGTATCGCGATATACCAGCGCAAGGGGATGCTCAGGCCATGACAACGCGGGATTGTAGCCCTTGACCGCGAGGATGGCGCCGACGAGTATCGCGGCGATTCGTTTCGTTCGAGGCTTTGCATGATCGCCCTGATCCAGCGCGTCAGCGCGGCGCACGTCGAGGTTGCCGGGGAAACCGTCGGCCGCATCGATGCGGGCCTGCTCGCGCTCGTTGCGGTGCAGCCGGGCGATGGCGACGCGCAGACCCAGCGCCTGCTCGAGCGCCTGCTCGGCTATCGCATCTTCGCCGACGCCGAGGGCCGCATGAACCGCTCACTCATGCAAACCGGCGGCGGCCTGCTGCTGGTATCGCAATTCACGCTGGCCGCGGATACGCATCAGGGCATGCGCCCGGGATTCAGCACTGCGGCGACGCCGGCCGAGGGCGAGCGCTGGTTCACGCGGCTGGTCGAATTGGCAAAAAGTCGCCATTCGCCAGTGGAAATCGGGCGGTTTGGCGCCCATATGATGGTGAGTCTGGTCAACGACGGGCCGGTGACGTTTTGGCTGGAGGCGCGGTGATCGCGGCCGGTGGTAAGCCGCCATCCTTGGCTTCCTACTCTCCGATCGCCATCCATGGCTCACCCTCAGCCGGCTGGCGCCGGCTTCGACCTTGACAGGCCGCCTATACTTCTCAGTCTTTGCTTGCAGTACCCGATTCCATGAACGCAGAAACCCAAAGCCAGCAACAATCCGAAATCAAGACCCTGATCATCAAGGGCAAGGAACAGGGCTACCTGACCTACGCCGAAGTCAACGACCACCTGCCCGACGACATCGTCGATCCGGAGCAGCTCGAAGACATCATCGGCATGATCAACGACATGGGCATCGAGGTGCACGAAGTCGCGCCCGATGGCGAGACGATCCTGCCGGAAACTCCGGTCGCCACCGATGACGAGACCGCGACCGAGGAAGCCGTCGCCGTGCTCTCGGCGGTCGACGCCGAAGTCGGCCGCACTACCGACCCCGTGCGCATGTACATGCGCGAGATGGGTACGGTCGAACTGCTCACGCGCGAGGGCGAAATCGCGATCGCCAAGCGCATCGAGGAAGGCCTCAATCAGGTCCAGACTTCGCTGGCCAGTTTCCCGTGGTCGATCCAGCTGCTGGTCGAGGAATACGATCAGCACACCGAAGGGCGCAAGCGCCTGTCCGAAGTGCTGACCGGTTTCGTCGATATCGAAGTGCCGGGTCTGGAGGTCAACGAACAACAGCTCGAAGTCGAGGTCGGCGGCGCCGTGCCGGCGAAGGACGACGAGGAAGAGGCCGCCGACGCCGAGGAAGCCGGTCCCGGCGAAACCGGCCCCGATCCGGTGGAAGTCACGCGCCGCATGGAAGAACTGCGCACGCTGTATGCGAAGTTCCAGAAGAGCGCGGACAAGGTCGGTACCGAGGACAAGAAGACGCAGAAGCTGCGCAAGCAGATGGCCGAGGCTTTCCTCAAGCTCAAGCTGCCATCGATCATGATCGATGCCTTCGTGCGCAAGCTGCGCGAGGTCGTCGCCAACATCCGTGCGCACGAGCGCGTGATCATGGACATCTGCATCAAGCAGTCGCGCGTGCCGCGCAAGGATTTCCTCAAGGCGTTTCCGTCGAACGAGACCAACTTCAAGTTCGCCGACGAGATCATCCGCAAGAAACAGAAGTGGTCGTCGGCGGTGAAGGCGCATCGCGAGGAAATCCTCGGCGAGCAGGAAAAGCTCATCGCGCTGGAACGAGCGCTGTACCTGTCGCTGGCCGACATCAAGGAAATCAACCGCGCCATGTCGATCGGCGAGGCCAAGGCGCGCCGCGCGAAGAAGGAAATGGTCGAGGCCAACCTGCGCCTGGTCATCTCGATCGCGAAAAAGTATACCAATCGCGGCCTGCAGTTCCTCGACCTGATCCAGGAAGGCAACATCGGCCTGATGAAGGCGGTCGACAAGTTCGAATACCGCCGCGGCTACAAGTTCTCGACCTACGCCACCTGGTGGATTCGCCAGGCGATCACGCGCAGCATCGCCGACCAAGCCAGGACGATCCGCATTCCGGTGCACATGATCGAGACGATCAACAAGCTCAACCGCATCAGCCGCCAGATGCTGCAGGAAATGGGTCGCGAACCGACGCCGGAAGAACTCGCGATCAAGATGGAAATGCCCGAGGACAAGATCCGCAAGGTGCTCAAGATCGCCAAGGAACCCATTTCGATGGAGACGCCGATCGGCGACGACGAGGATTCGCATCTGGGTGATTTTATCGAGGACACCAGCATCGAATCGCCCGTCGATGCGGCGACCGGCACCGGTCTGCACGAAACCGTGCGCGACGTGCTCGGCGGCCTGACGCCGCGCGAAGCCAAAGTGCTGCGCATGCGCTTCGGCATCGACATGAACACCGACCACACGCTGGAGGAAGTCGGCAAACAGTTCGACGTCACCCGCGAACGCATCCGCCAGATCGAAGCCAAGGCGTTGCGCAAGCTGCGTCATCCGAGCCGTTCGGAGCAGCTGCGTTCGTTCCTCGATCTGGAGTAGCTCGCCGCGTCACAACCCAACGCAAAGGCCGGCTTGCCGGCCTTTGTCGTTTTTGCCCGGTGAATTTCTGTTCACTTCCCGGCAACGCGACTGTGGCTACCATTCGCAGGCAACTCGTTGGCGCAGGAGAAGCCGCATGATCCGCCAAGTTTTTTCAATGCTGTGCCTGGGCGCGCTTATCGCCGGCAATGTGACCTCGCCATTGAGCGCCCAAGAAACCGCTTTCCATCAAGCGCCGGCAAACTCGCGCGCGGCGAAAAATCCGTTGGCAGGACAAACGGCCGCTGTCGCTACGGGGCACTCGCTTTACGCCACGAATTGCTCAGCCTGTCACGGCGCCAAGGGCGAAGGCCAGGGTGATGCACCAGCACTGACGGCAGGCGCAACGCAAACGGCAAACGCCGGCGAATTGTTCTGGTTCATCACACAGGGCGATGTGAACAACGGCATGCCCGCGTGGAGCGCACTGGCCGAGACCGAGCGCTGGCAGATCGTCGCCTATCTGAAATCCGACAAGCTCGCGCAAGGTGCGCCTGCAACGACGAGTCCTGCTTCTGCACCGGGAGCCATCAGCACACCGGCGCCGATCGCCCCGTTCACCGATTTCCGTTATGAATCCCCGGGCACAACGCGCAGGATCACGGCCGCCGATCTGCCCGCGCCGTATGCGACCGGTTCGGCCGGCAATGGAGCGCGTATCGTGGCGCGGCCAGCAAACGCGTGGCCCAAGACGCTACCCGGATTCAAGGTCGAGCAGTTCGCCAGCGGCCTCGACAATCCGCGCCTGATCCGCACCGCGCCGAATGGCGACGTCTTCGTCGCCGAAACGCGCGGCGGACAGATCCGCGTGTTTCGTGGCCTGACTACGGACGGCAAACCCGAACAAACCGAAGTGTTCGCCAGCGGCCTGCACCAGCCGTTCGGCATCGCGTTCTATCCGCCCGGTCCCGATCCGCAGTGGCTGTATATCGGCAACACCGATGCCGTCGTGCGCTTCGCCTACCGCAACGGTGATCTGCACGCACGCGCCCAGCCGGAGCAACTGGCCGCGCTGCCGAGCGGCGGTCATTCGACGCGCGACATCCGCTTCTCGCTCGACGGCAAACGCATGTTCGTGGCGGTCGGCTCAGGATCCAACGTCGACGATCCGGACACGACGCCGGGCGAGAAAAATCGCGCGGATATACTTGTATACAATGCGGACGGCAGCGACATGCATGTTTATGCCTCCGGCATCCGCAATCCGGTCGGCCTCGCGGTCGATCCGAAAACCGGCGAGCTGTGGTGTTCGGTCAACGAACGCGACGGCCTCGGCGACAACCTCGTGCCCGACTACATCACCCACGTACAGGAAGGCGGCTTCTACGGCTGGCCGTGGTGGTACATCGGCGCGCACCAGGATCCGCGCCACGCCGGCAAGCACGCGGAACTCAAGGACCGCGTCATCGTGCCCGATGTGCTGCTGCAACCGCATAACGCGTCGCTGCAGCTCACGTTCTACGACGGCGCGCAATTTCCGGCCGAGTACCAGGGCGATATCTTCGCCGCCGAACACGGCTCGTGGAACAAGTCCACGCGCGCCGGCTACGAAGTCATCCGCGTGCCGCGCCACCAGAGCGGCCACGCCAGCGGCGAATACGAGGATTTCCTCACCGGCTTCGTGCTCGACGACGGCAATGTCTGGGGCCGCCCAGTCGGCATCGCCGTCGCGCGCGACGGCTCGCTGCTGGTGACCGACGATGGCTCCAATTCGATTTGGCGGGTGAGCTACT
>NZ_DATBQK010000039.1:0-26102 GCF_036560865.1 Rudaea sp. | reverse complement strand
AGGCAACGCAGCGTGAAGCACAAATCTACTTCCATGAAATCCAAAACCGTTAAATCTGAAACGGATTGGGTGCGCCTCAAGTCGAAGGCGGACGTGACCGTTCCCTCCAATGACCACCCCGAGGCCGATGTTCGGCATATCGTTCGCGGCATGGTTCGTCGCGGCCTTCGTCCATTGCCTTCAAAGGCTGCGGTATCGCTGCGCGTCGATCAGGACGTCTTGGAGTGGTTCAAGGCGCAAGGACCGGGCTACCAGACTCGAATCAACACCGTTCTGCGCGCATTTCGGGATGCGTCGGTCTAACTATCCCATCGCCGCGATCACCGCGGCGCGGCCTTCGGCCAGCAACTGCCCCCGATGCTCGATGCGGAACGCGTATTGCCAGCTCGTGCCGCTGTCGAGCAGTTTTTCCGCGTAGACACCGAGCGGGCCCGGCAGATCGTCAACACGCGCGACGTACAGCTGCACGGCACGCAGCGAAACGAGCAGGCCGGGCGCGGCGACCGCGCCCTCGCGTTGCGCGAGCAGGCCGCCATGCACGGCCATCGCCTGCGCGCCGTACTCGCAAAGATGCACGGCGCGCAGCTGGCCGTCGCTGCGCAGCGGGTTGTCGGCGCACGCGTGCGAGGCAGTGCGCATGTGGATGCGCACGTCGTCCCACACGATCAGCTCGTCCAGCAGACGCATTGCGCCGCGATGCGGGATCAATTCGTACGACCACGTCGACATCTTGCTTCTCGTCCTCAGCCCTCAGCCCTCAGCCCCTTGTCTCGCGCCATGATGATCGACAGGCAGAAATGAAATGCGACACCCAGCGCGACCGTGGCACCGATTGCGCGCAACACGGGCACGCTCGAGGTCGCGAGCAGACCGAACACCAGCACCGCGCTGAGCACACAGACGATGGTCGCATGCAGCGTGCGCCGCGCTTCGGCGGCATCGTCGACGCGGCGCTCGAAGAACAACGCGTAGTGCAGGCCGAGGCCGGCAGCGAGTGTGAGCGCGACCAGATGGAATAGCGACAGCGACACGCCGCTGCCGCGCAACACGGCCAGCACGAGCAGGGTTGCGAGCGACATCGGCGCGATCACATGCCAGGCACGGGCGAGATCGCGGAATGCGATCGCGACGGTGGCCGCGAGCAGGAGCAAGGCGACCAGCAACGCGGTGCCGATGCGCGCACGGTAGCTTGCGACCAGCGATTCGGATGCGGCCTTCAGATCGAGCAGACGCACCGAGCCCCGTGTCGCACCGGCAATCGCGGCCAGCGCCGCCGCATCGTGCACGCCGCTCAGGGTGGCAAGTGCAAACCAATGTCCCTCGCGTTCGCTGAGCATCGCGTGCAGGCGCGCGCCGAGCAGCGAGGCGCCGAACGCCCGCGCGGTCAGTGGCGGCAGGCTGCGCGCGGCTTCGACATCGTCGACGAAGGGCGCGAACAGACCGGGCTGGAATGGCAGATCCTGCTGCGCCTGATCGAGCGCGGCCTGCAACGTGGCGCGGTCCGGCAGTTTCGCCTGCCGCGCGGTTTGCGTGGCGATACTCGGCAGATAGCGGCTCGGCAGTTCGACATCGTCGACCAACTTTGTAGAAATCCACGTTTCTACTTGTGCAGAAATTTTTTCCGACAGGACGAGCACGCCGTCCGCGCTCGGCGCCTCGATCACCAGCAGATAGCGCACGTCGGGCGCGCCGAGCGCGGCGCGCAGTTCGCCTTCGCGCTTGAGCAATGCTGGCGGAACCGGCGTCAGTGTGGCGAGGTCGTTTTGCCAGAACGGCGTCGGCGCCGACCAGAGCACGATGCCGGCGAGCAGCAGCAGGCTCCACGGCACCCAGCGCAGGCGCGGCAGCGCGTCGAGTCGCAGGCGCAATCGTTCCAGCCAGGCGGACTGCGCGACATCGCGAAAACGCACAGGCAATACCTGCGGCAGCAGATAACGCGTGACGAGGCCGGCAACGAGCAGGCCGGCGATCGTGAACACCGCCAGCTGCTGCAAGCCGGCCACACCTGAGGCGAAAAACGCCAGATAGGCGATGCACGCGGACGCGATGGCGAGGCGCAGCAGCGGCCAGACGCCGAGCAAACTTTCCTGTGCGCTCACGCCCGCGCGCCGGTGGCTCAGGCAACGGATCGGATATTCCTGCGCGACGCCGAGCAGGGTGAAACCGAATGCGAGCGTGATGCCGTGGATCGGGCCGAATGCCAGCGCGGTGGCGGCGATACCGACCAGCGCGCCGCTGGCGATCGGCAGTGCGGCGAGTGCGAGCACGCCAAGACTGCGATAGGCCGCGAGCAGGAGCAGCGCGAACGCGAACGTGCCGAAGCCGCTCAGCCACTCGGCCTCGCGGCGCGTGTTGGCGTTGACCACGACACTAAAATACCCCGGACCGCTGATGCTCAGGTGCGCATTGCCACGCGCGGGCAACGCAGCGAATGCCGACTGCAACGCCGCAATCGCTGCGCCTTGCGCGGCGGGATCGAAGGCGGCCGCAGTCGTTTCCGCGAGCAGCAAGGCCGAGCCATCGGGTGCGAACCAGACGCCGTCACGCAGTTGCGGCGAGTGCAGCGGCATCCAGCGCTGCGCGAGCTTGAGCGTTTCCAGAGTCGGATCGCGCGGCAGCAGCGGCTTCAACATCGTCGCCGCGGGCGAGCCGAGATCGTCGACGCGTTGCTGCAATTCGTCGCGCAGATAGACGGCATCGAACGTGGTCGTATCCAGGGTCGGCGAAAGCAGAAAGCGATACGGCAACAGTGCCGGGTCGAGTGCGGACAGGTCGGCTTCACCATTGAGCACGCGCGCGAAATGTGCGTCGTCGTGCAGCGCCACCACGAGCCCGCGACTCGCTGCGGCAAGCCGCTCGGCAGGCGTATTGGCAATCGCCAGCAGCAACAGACGCGAGACCGGGCCTTCGCCGATTTGATCGAGCAGCAGTTTCTGATCCGCAGTCTGCGCCGGCGGCATGAAGCTGCGCAGATCGCTGCTCAGCACCAAGCTGCGCTGCACGCCGAACGCAAGCGCAGCGAGGGCGATCAGCCAGGCCAGCAGCCAGACAATGGCGCGTGCGTTCAAGGTTGGCCGCGGCACAGAGATTCGAGGCCCGCCGGTGTCGGCGGATCTGCGAGCTTCGTCGCGGCCAGCGCGCTGAGCAGCATTACGCTCGCATCGCCGTCGGCTTCGTGCAGGCTGAAGCAGCGCGTGTCGGCGTCGCGGCCGTCGACGATCATTTCGTGCAGTTGCCTGGCCAGCGCGGAGCTGCGTGGCGTGAGTGTCAGCCGCCAATCGACACCGGCGCGCTGCAGCGCGATCGCGTAGTACTGATTCAACGCGGCCGCGTCGCCGCCGAGCAGGGCGCTGAAGCTCGCGAGCAGGGCCTGCAATTCGGGTGCACGCTCGAGCGAAAAATTGCGCACGGGCTTGTCTTCGCGCTGCACCGTGACTTCGCCGGCGGCAATCGTGGTCGACTCGCGATATGGCGTGTCGACGCGTTTGCCGAGTTGGTCGCTGCCGCCATAGTGCAGCTCGCCGCGCAGCACCAACGGGCGCCGCAGCATGCGCACGAAACGCACCTCGGTATACGCCGTATCGGCCGGCGCGGGGCGGCGCAGACTGGCGATCAGCGCGACCGTTTCGGGCGCCACCGAATCAGCGGGCGCTGGCGGCGGATTCGCGGCGAGCAGCAGGCCGCTCAGCAGGACAATGCCAGAAATCATAGAAGTTGGACCAGTTGTAGGGATAAAGCCGCACGTAGTGTTCGAGCCGCACGGCGTAGTGTGCGACGCATTTCTGCAATTGAGCGGGTCGGTCGCTTCGTGCAATTTTTATACTTTGCGCAAAAATCTCGAAATGCAGATCGTAGCGACTGGCGCCGCGATAGATGCCGAAAGCGAGCACGACTGGCAGATCGAGCATCGAGGCGATCAGGTACGGCGCGGTCGGAAAATAGGCCGGCGCGCCGAGGAAATCCGCCGCCGCAGTCGCCTCGCCCGCGCGCGCACGATCGGCGAGCAGGCCGATCAGCGCCCCTTGGCTGGCGGCCTCATGCAGGGCGAGCGCCAGAGCGCCGGGATCGCCGCCCGCATCGATCACATTCGCGGCGATGCCCGGATTAAGCGCGTGCATCAGTTCGTTGAGCACTTGCGTACGCTGCAGATCCATGACCACGCGCAGCTGCAGATCGGGCTTGCGCAGGGTCAGCGCGCGCAGCACCTCGAAGCTGCCGAGATGCGCGCCGAGCAGGAGCACGCCCCGCCCGCGCGCCACTTCGGCTTCGAGTTGGTCGAGGCCACGCACGTGTACGTCGAAGCGTGCGAGATTTGCGTCGTTGAGCAGGAACACGCGGTCGAGCATCGTCTGCGCGTAGCTGCGGATATGCCGCAGGACGTCGCGGTTGCGCGCGGGATGTGCGAGTACACGATCGAGGAACGCGCGCGAATCGCGACGCTCGCGCGCACGTCGCAGGAAAAACAGCAGTGCCAATGGATAAAGTGCCGCGCGCATGAAGCCGCGCCCGAGCCGGAGGCCGGCCGTGAGCAGCAGCCAGATCGTGAAACGACTGCTGGTCTCGCGGCGCTCGTGCCATTGCGCGCTCACGCGCTCGCTCCGAATGCGGCGGCTGGTGTCGGCGCCAGCGTGACAATGCCGTTGGCGATCAACATGCCGCCGCGCAAAATGCTGAAATGTACACTTTTTCCATCGTCATCGAGACGCAATTCGGCCTCTTCTTCGGGCAACAGCGGCGCGAGAAATTTTACCTGCGGCAGCGTGGCGATGCGCTGGCCGCGCCAACGCTCCAGCGCAGCGGTGACGCGATCGAGAAGCACGACGCCCGGCACCACAGGCCGGCCCGGGAAATGTCCGGGCAGCGCTGGATGATCGCTGCCGATGCGGAAATTCTCGGACATGTGGGCCGGGTTCATAGCGCCGCATCTTCGCGGATGTGCGTCGAAATGCAAGCCGCAGCGAACTTCAACGCGCGACGTGCTTGGACTGGATGCTCGCCGCGCACATCGCCATCAGTCCTCGATCAAATCCGGCCAGACACGCACCAAGTCGCGCAGAAACGCGAACAGCCCGCGGCGCGGCGCCTGCGGAATCAGCAGCGGTCGCAACGCGAATTCGCCGAGGAACAAGGCGGCGACCGCGAGCGGCAGCATCGCGCCGAACATGCCCGGCGACGGCAGCGCGATCGCTGCCAGCCCACCGTGCGCGTGCGCTACACACAGCGTACCGACGAGTGCGAGCACGCCTTGATAGATCGCCCACATGAATGTCAAACGCACGGCGTAGCGCGCCACAGCCGCGTCGTCCAGCTGCTGCGCACCGTCGATCGCAGCGATCGCGCGCGCGATCAGCGGCGTGCGCCCGTGCAGCAGACTGCGTGCGAACACCCAGCCGACCAGCGACGCGACCAGCGCGGGCAAGGAATCGATCATGCATCCAGCGCCCCCGGCGATCAGCAGGATCGCTGCGCACACCGCGACGACGAGGATGGTGCCGCGCAAGGCGTGCGGCGAGGTCAGCCAGAGTACGGCCAGCACGACCGGAACGGCGGCGACGGCGATGGTTTCGTTGTGCAGAACCTCACCGAGCACGACCAGCGCGAGGACGACAAACCAGGCAGAAACGCGCATCGCAGGCGGGCGCAAGCTCAGGCAGCGCGCTGATGTTCGATATGTGCCGCGAGGGCGCGCAAGCTGGAGAAAATGCGCTTGTTGTCGGCGTTGTCCGAACGCAGCTGAAAACCATAGCGTTTCGACACAGCCAGCGCGAGCTCGAGCGCGTCGATCGAATCCAGGCCCGATTCGGCGCCGAACAGGGGCTTGTCCGGATCGATGTCGGCGGCTTGCACGTGCTCGAGATTGAGACTGCTCACGATAAGTTGAGCGAGCTCGTGTTCCGCGCCGGTTTGTTTCGTCATCTGCTTTTCCTCATGCGCGAGTGACGGCCGCGCCTGACGGCCGCAACGGCCACGCAGTGTATCATGCAGGCCGCTTTCGCCTGTCCCACGATGCAATGACCCAGCCGCAAATCTTCAGTCCGTCAACACCAGCACGACCACTCGCCACAACCGCTGCTCTGGCCTCGCTGCGCGTGTGCTATGCGTCAGGGTCCGCGGCGAACGCGCTCGACGCGTTGCTCGCGCAGACCGATGTGCTCGCGGTGGTCGGTTTCGGCGACAGCGCACCGGCGACGCATGGCGATGCGCGCTATCTGCATGTCGCCTTGCAACCGGTCGGTGCTGCAGCATTCGAGGTCTGGCGCGCGCAGGGTACGGTGACGACGGCGCGCGCGGGGGAGTTGCGCTGGGCGAGTGATGGCGACTACGCGTTCGGTGTGATCGAACTGGACGAGGCGCGCCACGGCGATATCGATGGTGCCGCCGCGACCGCGTATCGCAGCCTCGTCGCCTGGTTGGCGGCGAGTCCGACGCCGCATGTGCTGCGCATCTGGAACTATCTGGACGCGATCAATCTCGGCAACGGCGACGCCGAGCGCTATCGCCGCTTCTGCAGCGGCCGCGCCGCCGGGCTGACGCCCGGCTTCGTCGACGCTTATCCGGCAGCGACCGCGATCGGCGTGCGCGATGGGCGCCGTGTGCTGCAGATGTACTGGCTCGCGGCGCGCAGCGCCGGCACAGCCCTGGAAAATCCGCGCCAAGTCAGCGCGTGGCGCTATCCGCGCGAGTACGGCCCGCATGCGCCGAACTTCGCGCGCGCGATGCGCGCGCCGACGCCGATGGCACAAGTATACATTTCCGGTACCGCCGCGATCGTCGGCCATCGTTCGCACCATCGCGAGGATGTCGGCGCGCAGATCGACGAAACGCTGACCAATATCGACAGCCTGCTCGCCGCCGCGCACATCGAGCCCGGCGCGCGCTTCGGCGCCAATTGCCTGCTCAAGGTGTATGTGCGCCGCGATGCGGATATCGCGGCCGCGCGCGCGCAGCTTGCCGCGCGCCTGCCCGCGGACACGCCTCTGCTGCTGCTGCGCGGCGATATCTGCCGCAGCGAATTGCTGATCGAAATCGACGGCATTCAGGGCGTTTGATTGGATACGCGCCTGCGCCAGCGCGCCAGCAACGTGCGCGCGGCGACGACCAATGTCGCGATCCACCATGCCAACGCGGCGTTGTAGACCAGGTGGCCCTGCTTGGCGACATCGGCGAGGCCGTCGCCGAGCACGGTGACGGTTAGTGTGCCGAGGGTGACGACGACGGTCAGCATGCTGACCGTGAGCAGGCGCGGCCAGGCGCGCCAGCGCTGACGCCACAGCAGCAGCGCCACGGCCAGAAACGGTGCGCCGAACAGCGGCACGCGCAACAGCGGCAGCGCGGACAGGGGCGCGCTCAGCGAGAAGAACCCGGGCGGCAGCCGCGCAAAATCGCCACGCTCGACCAAGCCCAGCCCCGGCGCGAGCCAGGGATTGAGCGCGACCAAGCCATGCCAGCCGATGCGCAGGGTCATGTCGGGTTCGCGCAGCAGGATGAGCAGCTCACGCGTGCGTGTCACGTCAGCCAACTCGGGGCACAGATCCGCGGGGAAACCTGGCATCTGCCAGGCGTGCAGACCGCTGTATTGCAGGCACTGCGGCGACAGGCCGAGACGCCGCGCGGTCGCCGCCGGATCGCGCGCGTTCGGCAACAGCGCCGTGAACACGACGTCGGCCCGGTTGAAGATGTTGATCGCGCGGATCGCCTCGCTGTCGCGCTGCAATTGCACGACTTGCAGGACCAGGCCCACCAGCGCCCCGAGCAACAAGGCCTTGCCTTTCCACAGCCATACGCGGTCGCGCCAGCGTCCGATCGCCAGCATCGCCACCGCGCAACCCAGCGGCAGCACGATGTGCTGAATCTTGGACAGCGCCAGTGCCGAGGCGGCGATGGCCAGCGGGCCGAACGCGTGTCCGCGCGCGGGCTTGCCTTCGTGGACCAGGATAAGGCCGGCCACGGCATACAGCGCCAGCATCGCGGTCCATTCCGCATAAAACGTGTTCAGGTAAATCGTATTGGCCGGATCGGCGAACAGAATCGGCAACAGCAGACCGTTGGCCAGCGCCGACCAAGGCTCGCGCCGGCGTAGCCAGGCCACGCTGAAGGCCAGCCAGATGCCGAGCAGGGCGATGATCTTGAACGCGCCGATCCAGCGCACGGAAAAATCCCGCGCGCCGGTGCGCGCCGCGTCGAGGCGATAAACCGCAGCGGCCGCGCCCTGAAACAGCAGTTCGCTCGACCAGTAACAGATTGGGTTCGCGGCGGCGATGAATTGGTAGCGCGAGTACGGCGCTTGCGGGCTGTTCCGGGTCGGCGGAACCATGACTGCGCGCGCCGGGTAAAGATCCAGACATGCGCTGTAGCGCACCTCGTCGTAACTGTTGGCCAGCGCGATCAGCGGCGTATGCAGGTACAGCGCGCCGATGCGCAGCAAACCGACGAGCAGGCAGGCCGCAAGCGCGAACAGCAGCCAGCGTGGCGTATCGGCCGGGATCAGCGCGCGTTTTCCGCGTCCCGGCGACGCCGCGTCGATCGGCGCTGGGTCGAGCGGCGCGGTTGCTGCGATTTGGATAGCTGGAGCGGACATGTGGCGCCGAGTCTAGGTGGACATGATGACCGCGACAATCGCGGGGTTGCGTGGGGCAAAGCGCGCGACAAGTCACACATACGCTGCCGACCGTGCACACATCGCCCGCCAATCGGCGCACGGCCGCGCGCGCCGCGCAGTGCTAATATTTGTCCACTTGTCTATGGGCGAACATCGCCTTGGAGCGGGTCATGAAACAGCAACTCGGCCACTACGACATCGTCGCCGAACTCGGCCGCGGCGGCATGGGCGTCGTCTACAAGGGTTACGAAGGGTCGTTGAATCGCTATGTTGCGATCAAAGTGCTCGCCGATTCGCTCGCCGACGATGCGGCGGTCAAGGAGCGCTTCCTGCGCGAGGCGCGCAGCATGGCGGTGCTCAACGATCCGCATATCATCCAGATCTACTTCATCGGCGACGACGCGGGCCAGACCTACTTCGTCATGGAATTCGTCGACGGCGAATCCCTCGGCTCGGTGCTCAAGCGCGAAGGCCTGCTGCACCCGGATCAGGCCGCACGCATCGTCTACCAGACCGCACTGGGCCTGGCCACCGCGCACGATCGCGGCGTGATCCATCGCGATATCAAGCCCGGCAATATCATGATCGGCAGCCGCGGCAACGTGAAGATCGCCGACTTCGGCATCGCGCTGTCGACCCAGGATTTCTCGAAGAAGCTCACCTCGACCGGCGAATTCGTCGGCACACCCGGCTATCTGTCACCCGAGGTCTGCCTGGGCAAGCCGGTCGATCAGCGCTCGGATATCTTCTCGCTCGGCATCGTGTTGTTCGAGATGCTCGCCGGGCGCATGCCGTTCACCGACGAATCGCCGCTCGGCCTCATGCTCGAGGTGGTCAAGGCGGAAATCCCGGACGTGTGCACGCTCAATCACGAGGTCGATCCGGAGTTGTCGCGCATCCTTGCGCGCATGATCACCAAGGATCCGCACGATCGCTACCAGAGTTGCCATGAGCTGGTCGCCGATCTCGCGCGCCATCCGCTGCTCGCCGCGGGCGGCACGCTCAAATTGCAGACCCAGCCTTCGGCGGCGGCGGCCACCATGATCGGCATGAAAACGCCCATTTCCGGCCAGGGCACGCTGCCGAGCACCACGCCGACGCCACGCGCGCAATCGGTGCCGGCAGTGGCGTCGCGCGCGCAACCGCTGTACACGCCAGCCGCGGAAGCGTCTCCCGCTGCGCATGAGTCGGTGTTGCAACGCCAGACACCGCCGGCGAAACGCTCGTCCGCCGTGCCGCTCGCGATTGCCGCCCTGCTTGTCCTTGGCCTGGGCGGCGGCGCCTGGGCGTATCGCGATCAGATTCCGTTCCTCCAGCAATGGCTGCCGAGTGCCGAGGTCGCTGCAGCGCAGCCGCTGGCCACGACTCCGGTACCCGCGACGACAGCCAGCGCCGCGACGTCCGATGCGACTGGCAACGCCGCGACTACGAGCGCGACCGCGCAAACCGTTGTGCCTGCACCGACGCCAGCGACCCCGACTGCTGCCGCTGCACCTCCCGCGCCGCCGGTTGCCGAGCCAGCCGCAGCAGCAGCGAACGTGGCGAGCAATACAGCAAGTCTGACAACTTCCACGTCGCCACCCGCATCCGCCGCACCGACCGGCGCAAGTGCGCCAGCGACCGCACTGACCGCCAGCGCAACGCCACCCACTGCGCACGACACGGCCGCCGGTCCCGCGCCGCGCGCCTCCGAGGTCGAGCCGCTCAAGGGACTCGCCGCCGCGCAAGCCGCCAAAGCGGCCACGCCAGGGCCACAGGTCGCGCGCATCGAGACACCGCCGCCCGCCACGGCGCCGCCCAGACCGCATGTGCCGACCATCGCCGTGCTGTTCGGCGGCGATGTCGCGGTCTCCGAGCCGGCCGGACACGCGATCGAACGCGCGCTTGCGCATCACGGCTATCGGTTGCTCGACGCGGAAATGATGCCGCGCGCCGAACGCTTCATCGGCGGCCAGCGCCCGAACATCGCCGGCCTGCTGGAAATGCTGGCCAACGGCGGCCGCGTCGACGCGGTCGTGGTCGTGCATGCGCGCCCGGTCGGCGCACAGAATATTTCGTATTACGGCCAGAACGACACGATGAATACCGCTCAGCTCAACGTCAACGTTTACGCCGTGCACGGCCAGCACAAGCTCGGCTCCGGCTGGAGCGAGAACGTGAATTTCACCGCGCTGTCGGCGAAGGATCAGGCCGAGGAAGCGGTGCATGAAATCGCGCCGCAGGTCGAAAGTATACTTGTGGAATACAAGCCGGGCCGCAATCGCGGCTAGCGGCGCGCATGAGCGCGAACGGGATTCCTGTTCGCGCCGGCCTCACGCCAACTGCGAATGCGCTGGGCGCTAGTGCACCCAGCGTCCGCCGCGCTTGCGTTTCAGGTTGGCGTTTTCCCCGGCGTCGCCGCCAGGGCCGTTCAATTCTTCCGGCGTCAGCGGCGCTTCGTTCCAGTAGTGCGCAACCGCGCTGACCGCGCCGGGCAGTTGCGCGAGGCACTCGTCGTATTCCTGCTCGGACAGCGGCGCGAAATCCGCATCGGTGGCGAACACGCCTTCCTCAACCGCGAGCGCCATGATCGGCCCGAGCAGTTCGGTCAGGTGCGAATCGGCGCCCAGACGCGATTCCCACAGGCGCGCGCGCAAGTCCACCCCGCGCGAGAATCCCTCGCACCAGCCCAGCGCACTCAGCGCGGTGTCGCCGTCGTCGAGATCGACTTCGCCGAGGATCGGTTCATAGTTGTCCGTTTCCACTTCGAGTTCGACGCTTTCGTTCAGGCGCGCGAGGAGTTCCAAAACGCGCCGGCCCTCGTCCTCGTCGGCGAACGGCTCGTGCAGGATTTCCGGCAGCCATTCGTCGGGCGCGATCTTTTCCGGGCCGATGCCCACCGCCGTCAGCAGGCCGTGCACACCGTCGAGCAGGAGATGCTCCTCACCAGCGTGCGCGCGCAGGAACTGGTCGAGCTCCTCGAGCTCGGTATCGTCGAGTTCGCTCGGCCATTCGGTTTGTTGCGCAAGATCGGGGATGGAATCGGTCACCGCGTAATTCTAATGCCATTGCCCGTGATCGCGAAGATCAAAAAGCGGCCAGCCACGGACGCACTTTCTATTCCAGCTCGAGCACGACCGGCGTGTGATCGGACGGCCGCTCCCAGGTGCGCGGCACGCGGTCGATCGAAGCGGCGCGGCAACGCGCGCGCAAGGCTTCGCTCGCGAGAATCAGATCGATGCGCAGGCCGAGGTTGCGGCGGAAGGCGCCCTGCCGGTAGTCCCACCAGGAAAACTGGCCCGCGCTTTCGTCGAACAGACGGAAGCTGTCGTGCAGGCCAAGCGCGAGCAGGGCTTTCAACGCATCGCGTTCGGGCATCGAACACAGAATCTGCTCGTGCCAGATCGCCGGATCGTGCACGTCGCGGTCGTCGGGCGCGATATTGAAATCGCCGAGCACGACGAGGTTCGGATGGCGGCGGATTTCCTCGGCGAGAAACGCGCGCACCTTGCTCAGCCAGTCGAGTTTATAAGTATACTTCTCACTGCCGACTGCTTGGCCGTTGACCACATACAGGTCGACGACGCGTATGTCTCCGATCGTCGCGATCAGGATGCGCCGCTGCGGATCGTCGAGACCCGGGATATCGGTGATTACGTCTCGCGGCGGTTCGCCGCGCGCGAGAATCGCCACGCCGTTGTAGGTCTTCTGCCCGGAATGGACGCAGGCGTAACCGAGCGCGGCGATTTCGTCGGCCGGAAATTTCGCGTCCTCCATCTTGGTTTCCTGCAGCGCGACGACATCCGGCTGCGCGCTCGCAAGCCAGTCACGCAGATGCGGCAGGCGCACGTTGAGCGAATTGACGTTCCAGCTGGCGATTTTCATCGTCTCTTCAATCCTGATTCGGCAGGGTTGTCCGCTTCACGCAGCCAAGCCGTAACTGCGCAGCAGCGCTTCCGGCTGCGGTTCACGGCCGCGGAATTCGACGAAGGATTCGAGCGCCGGCCGCGAGCCGCCGACCGCGAGCACGCTGCGCCGGAATGCATCGCCCGCGGCGCGATCGAACACGCCGGCGTCCTCGAAACGTGCGAACGCATCCGCCGAGAGCAGCTCGGCCCACAGATAACTGTAATAGCCCGCCGCATAGCCGCCGGCAAAAATATGCGCGAACGCGTGCGGCATGCGCTGCCACGCCGGCGGAATGACTACGGCGATTTCGCGCCGCACTTCGCCGAGCAGGTCCAGCATGCGCGCGCCGCGCGCCGGATCGAATTCCAGATGCAGACGAAAATCGAACAGGGCGAACTCCAGTTGGCGCACGAGGAACAGGCCGGCATGGAAATGCCGCGCCGCGAGCATGCGCGCGAACAATTCGTCAGGCAGTTCCGCACCGGTTTGCCAATGTTTGGCAAACAACGCCAGCGCCTCGCGCTGCCAGGCGAAATTTTCCATGAACTGACTGGGCAGCTCGACCGCATCCCATTCCACGCCATCGATGCCGGCGATGCTCGGCAGGTCCACCTCGGTCAGCATGTGATGCAGACCATGTCCGAATTCGTGGAACAGCGTGATCACGTCGTCGTGGGTCAGCAGCGAAGGCGTGTCCCTGGTCGGCGGCGCGAAATTGCACACCAGGTACGCGATCGGCGGATGTGTTTGCGCGCCGTCCGCATAGCGCGAGCGGCAGCTGCCCATCCACGCGCCACCGCGTTTGCCCGCGCGGCTGTACAAGTCCACGAAAGCGCCGGCGATCACGCGGCCATCAGCGTCGAGCACATCGTAGAAACGCACATCAGGATGCCAGACCTCGACGCCGTCGCGCGCGACCAGGCGCACGCCGAACACACGCTCGACGATACCGAACAGGCCGTCGATCACCGCGGTCAGCGAAAAATAGGGTTTCAATTCCTCGTCGCTCAGTGCGTATTTCTTCAGGCGCAGTTTTTCCGCGGCGTAGCCCACGTCCCAGGGCTGCAGGTCGGCAATGCCGAGTTCGGCGCGCGCGAAGTCGCGCAGCTCGGCGAGCTCGCGTGCGGCCACCGGTTTGGCGCGCGCGCCCAGGTCGCGCAGAAACGCGAGCACGCGCTCGGGTGTGCCGGCCATCTTGGTCGCCAGCGAATCCTCCGCGGAATTGTTGAAGCCGATCAAGCGCGCGGCTTCGTGACGCAGAGCGAGGATTTCCTCGATGCGCGCGGAGTTGTCGTACTTGCCCGCGTGCGGACCCTGATCCGATGCGCGCGTCTGGTAAGCCGTATACACGCGCTCGCGCAAGCTGCGATCGTCAGCGTAGGTCAGCACCGCCTGCACGCTCGGTTGCTTCAAGGTGACCAGCCAGCCGTCATGGCCTGCCTCCTGCGCGTATTGCTGCAGCAAGGCGCGGTCGCTGTCCGCGATACCGGCGAGCTGGCGCGCATCGTCGACGCGCTCGGACCAGGCTTCGGTCGCGTCGAGCACGGCGTTTTCGAATTCATTGGACAGGCGCGACAACGTGTTCGCGATCTCCTTGAAGCGCGAGCGTGCCGGTTCCTCGAGCGCCACGCCCGACAGACGGAAATCGCGCAGCGCATGTTCGACCAGGGTGCGCGCAGCGCGCGGCAGAACGGCGAAGCCGGCGGCATCGGCGACTGCTTTCACCGCCGCGTACAGCTCGCGGTTCTGGCCAAGTTCGGTCGCGTGTTCGGTGATTTTTTCCAGCGCGGCCGCGTAGGCCCCGCGCAGCGCCTCGGAATCCTTCACCGCATGCAGATGCGACACTGGCGACCAAGCACGCTCGAGGCGCATTTCCAGCGCTTCCTGCGGCAGCATGGTATTGGCGAACGTGCGCGAGGCCGGATCGGCGACCAAGGCGGCGATCTGCGCACGATAGTCGTCGAGCACCGCATCGATCGCCGGCAGCACCTGCGCAGGGATGATTTCGGCGAACGCCGGCAGGGCGGAGGCGGCAAGCAGCGGATTGGTTTGGGTCATCGCACCAAGGATTGTTGAATAAAATTGAGAACTGCGATCAACGACGATCGCTGGAACACCCAACGTGATGCGCTGCGGCGCGTAAATCAAGTGGCGCCTACGCTAGCATGCTCGCACGCCTGCCTGGAACTTGCCGTGAGCGAAACCTTCCCCAGCGCTGAACCGTTCGACATGCGCGCATTCCTGCGCACGATCGCGCTGTTCGGTCCGCTCGATGCCGCCGCCATCGACGACCTGGCCGGCGAACTGCAGTGGATTGCGCTGGCTGGCGGCGCCGCGCTGTTCGCCGAAGACGATCCGGCCGATGCGCTGTACATCTTGAGGTCCGGCAGCCTCGGCGCGTATCGCAGCAGCGGCAAGGGCCACCCGCGTCTGCTAGGCATGGTCAATGTCGGCGAGACTGTCGGCGAAGTCGGTCTGATCGCGCAGCTTCCGCGCACGGCCCTCGTACGCGCGTTGCGCGATTCGGAATTGCTGCGCCTGCCCGAAGCGGGTTTCCGCCGTCTGGTGACGAAATATCCGGACGCGATGATGCATTCGATGGGCGTGGCGATGCGCCGCCACCTGCTGCCCAACGACGACCGCCGTTATTCGCGGCCGCGCACCTTCGCCATCCTGCCGCATGACGCCGGTGTCGACGGACAGGCGTTCGCGCGCAGTCTCAAGGCCACCCTCGAACGCTACGGCAACTGTGCGCTGATCGACGCGGCGAACGCGCGTGGCCAAGACAGCGAATGGTTCAATGCGATCGAAATGCGCCATCGCTTCGTGCTCTATGTCGGCGAGGCCGGCCAGCCGGAATGGCGCGAGCAGTGCGCGCGTCAGGCCGACTGTTTCGTGCTGCCGGTGCACGCTGCGACGGCGCCGAGCGCCTGGCCCGAAGCGGACTTCATCGGCGGCGAGCGCGAGTATCTGCGGCCGCGCCATCTGGTGCTGATGCATGCCGGCGACATTCGCTGGGGCTGCGCGCGCGGCTGGCTCGGCGAGGTGCGGGGCGCGCAGCACCATCATGTGCGCGGGAGCGGCGACATCGAGCGCATCTCGCGCCTGCTCACCGGGCGCAGCATCGGCCTGGTGCTGTCCGGCGGCGGCGCACGCGGTTTCGCGCATATCGGCGTCGTGCGTGCGCTGCGCGAGGCCGGCCAGCAGATCGACTGCGTCGGCGGCACGTCGATCGGCGCGATCATCGGCGCCGGCGTCGCTGCCGACTGGTCGCACGAGGAGATGCTCGAGAATTACCGGCGCGCCTTCGTCGACGGCTACCCGCTGCGCGATTATACATTTCCCTTTGTATCCCTGACCCGCGGCATGCGCGTCTCGCGCCTGTTGCGCCGCGAGTTCGACACCCGCGACATCGAGGATCTCGCCCTGCCGTTTTATTGCGTCACCGCCAATCTCACCGCCGGCCACGCGCACGTGCATCGCAGTGGCCCGCTGTGGTTGTGGCTGCGCGCGGGCTGCGCGATACCGGGCGTGCTGCCACCGGTGTTCCACCACGGCGAGGTTTACGTCGACGGCGCGGTGATCAACAACCTGCCGGTGGATCCGATGCGCGAACGCCAGGTCGGCGAGATCGTCGCGGTCGATATCGGCGCCGATGAGGTGCTGCGTGCCGGAGTCGAGGAATACGCGCTGCCCGCGGCTTGGCGCCTCGCGCTGCAACGCCTGCGCGGACGCCCGCTGCGCCCGGGCATCCTCGGCATCCTGCTGCGCGCCGGCATGGTCAACTCCGAAGCCGCGAGCATCGAAAGGCGCGCGCAGACCAGCCTGCTGCTCACGCCACCGGTGCACAACGTCGGCCTGCTCGACTGGCACGCCTACGAGCGCGCGATCGATGCCGGATATCGGTACGCGTCGGAGATACTCGGGCGCGGCGGCGTGATGCGCGAACTGCCCTGATCGGCAACGCCGGTTTTTTTACTGTTTACCCTTCACGTGCGCGTCGAAATAATCGGCGATCGCGTGGTAGGCATGTTTCTTCATCGCCGGCGTCGACAAGCCGTGCTTGCCGCCGGGGTAGGTCATCAGCTGGAACTGGGTGCCGCGCCCCTGCAGTGCGGCCATCAGCTTGGTCGAGTTGGCAAACAGCACGTTGTCGTCGGCCATGCCATGCATGAGCAGCAGCGGCGACGTGAGACCATCGAGCCAATGCAAGACGCTGGAGCGTTCGTAACCCTCGGCATTGTGCTGCGGCGTGTCCAGATAGCGCTCGGTATAGAACGTATCGTAAAGCGACCAGTTGACGACCGGCGCGACCGCGACGCCTGCCGTGATCTCATTCGACGCCTTGGCCAGCAGCATCGCGGTCATGTAGCCGCCGTAGCTCCAGCCGAATACGCCGATGCGCGCGGGATCGACGAAGGCTTGCGCCTTCAGCCAGCCGATACCGGCGACCTGATCCTCCACTTCGAGCTTGCCCAGTTGGCGATAGATGCCGTCGCTGAACTGGCGGCCGCGCCGCGCCATGCCGCGATTATCGAGGGTGAACACGACGTAGCCGTGCTGCGCCATGTATTCGCAGAAATAGTCGACCCAGCCGCGCGCGACGAGTTGCGCATGCGGACCGCCGTAGTAAAAGTCGAACACTGGATAGCGCCTGGCCGCATCGAAACCGCGCGGCTTGTAAACGCGGTAGTACAGGTCCTGCCCGTCGGCGGCCTGGATCTTGCCGAATTCGGGCACGATATGCGCGTCGCGATACGGCCAGTACGGATGCTTCGCGTCGAGCGCGTTGCGTTCAATCCAGGCGACGAGTGCGCCATCGGCCTTGCGCAGGCTGACCTGCGGCGGTGTCTGCGGATCGGAAAAGGTATCGATGTAGTAGTCCGCATCGCGGGTGAACTCGGCGACATGCTGGCCATCGCCGCGGCTGATGCGCTTCGGCGCATCGGCGCTGCTGCCGTCGAGCTTGAGCGCGTAGACCTGCCGGTCGGGGACGAAATCGCGGTTGGAGTCGAGATACACCAGGCCGAGGCGTTCATCGACGCCGAGCAGACTGTCGATATTCCATGTGCCCGCGCTTAGCGGATGCCGGAGCTTGCCGTCCAGAGTATACAAATACAGATGTTTGTAGCCGCTGCGCTCGCTGGCCCAGATGAATGCGTTCTGCTTTCTCAGGAAATGCAGATCGTCGTTGAGATTGATCCAGGTCTTACTGGTTTCGCTGAGCAGGGTGCGCTGCGTCAGGGTCTTCGCGTCGACCAGATTCAGATCGAGCTGCTGTTGATTGCGCTGCATCAGCTGATAGCTGAGCCGCTTGCCGTCCGGCAGCCAGTCCACACGGGTCAGGTAAATATCCGGGTTGGCGCCCAGATCGACAAAGCGCACCTCACCCCCGGTCGGCGCGACGAGACCGAGCTTGACCTCGACATTCGTCTGCCCCGCAGCGGGATAGCGTTGCTCGATCACTTCGGTGCGGTCGGGATAGACCTCGAAGCGCTTCGCAATCGGTACCCTGGCCTCGTCGTAGCGTTCGAACGCAATCGCCGACTCGTCCGGCGCCCACCAGTAGCCGCTGAACCGGGCCATTTCCTCCTGCGCGACGAACTCGGCTTCGCCATTGTGCACCGTGCCGCCGCCATCACGGGTCAGCTGGCGCGCCTTGCCGTCGGCCAGATCGATCAGCCACAGATTCTGTTCGCGCACGTAGGAGACAAAATGTCCGTGCGGCGAGATTTTCGGATCGAGTGCGTCACCGCCACTGTCCAGCGCGCGCAGCGCCTTGCCGCCGAGTGCGGTGAGATCGTAAATGTATAATTTACCGCTGAGTGGGAAAAGCAGTTTTTTCCCATCCGGCGACCACTGGTAATCGACGATGCCGTGGTGCCCGGCGATGCGCGCACGTTCGCGCCGCGCCTTCTCCGCATCGCTGAGCTGCTCGCCCGCGGGTTGCAACCGCGCGGAATCGACCAACAGGCGGATCTCGTTCGCCCTGACGTTGTATTCCCACAGATCGAACGTGTTCTGATCGTCGGTCCTGGCGCGCAGAAAGGTTACGCGCGTGCCGTCGGGCGAAGTCTTGAGCTTGATCGGCGTCGGTCCCGCCAGACTGCTGCCGTCGAAAATGCGCTCGATCGTCAGTTGTGCGGCCTGCGCCGTCGTCGCGATTGCCGCCGCCATCATCATCAAAAAAAGCGCAAGTCCGCGCATGGTCGATACTCCGTCACACCGGTTTGCCCTGGCCGAACAGCACTTTGCGTTCCACGTCGCCCAACTGCGCCTGCCGCTTGCGGAAATCGCCCTGTGCGTAGGCGCGCGCGGTCGCCGGGCGCGCGCGGATCGTTTCAGACCAACGCTGCAGATGCGGGAAATCCTCGAGCTTCTGGCTGTACTTGGCGTAGGACACGATCCATGGATAACAGGCGATGTCGGCGATCGAATATTCTTCTCCACAAATATACTCGCGTCCGTCGAGGCGCCGGTTGAGCACGCCATACAGACGCGTGGTTTCGCGCGTGTAGCGATCGATCGCGTAGGAAATTTTTTCCGCCGCGTGGAGGTTGAAGTGCTCGCTCTGCCCGGCCTTCGGTCCGAGGCCGGAAACCCTGCCAGAACAGCCATTCGGTGCAGGCGACACGACCGCGTGCATCGGCCGGAATGAATTGCCGGGATTTGTCGGCGAGATAGAGAAGAATCGCACCTGATTCGAATACGCTGATCGGCGCGCCGCCGTCGGCTGGCGCGTGGTCGACGATTGCCGGCATGCGGCTGTTCGGCGCGATGCGTTGGTACTCCGGCGCGTACTGCTCGCCCTTGCCGAGATCAACGCGCTTGATCGTATAAGGCAAACCGGCTTCTTCGAGAAACAGAGTGATTTTGTGCCCGTTCGGCGTGGGCCAGTAGTACAACTCGATCATTTCCGGCTTCAATGCAGATGTTGGCACGCCAGTTTGCCACATCGTGCGCCAGCCTTGCTGATCGCGCTTATGCCGGAGCGCTCACATCCTGGTACGCGGTGTACGTCTGTTGCTGAATATCGATGAAGGGTCGCAGCGCGATCGTTTGCGCATCCTGACCAGCGTGCCACTCGTGCGCACTGCCGGACTTGCGCGTTGCCGACGACAGTGCGGCGCGTGTGAGTGAGGTGGCCGCCGAGGGCGGTGTTTCGTCAAGCACGCGCATCAGCACGAGGGGACCAGCGAGCAGGGCGACCGTGTTCGGATGCTCGGCATCGACGGGTTGCAGACGCAGTGGCAAGGGCAAGTCGAGTTCGATGCGATCGCCGGATCGCCATTCGCGGCGAATCACGGCGAACGTTCCGGGCTCGAGTGTTTGCGCGCTGCGCTTGCCGTTGATGCTGACACTCGCGCCTTGCGCCCAAGCCGGAATGCGCAGATTTACGGAAAACGTTTGCGTGCCTGGCGTGTGCACGGTCAGCGCAATCGCGCTCGCATACGGATAGTCGGTGCTGATCGACAACTGGCAGGCCGCAGTGCCTTGGCGCCAGCTCACCTGGGCGGGCACGTAGAGGTTCACGTAGATGCCTTGCGCATCGGCGAAACACATGCTGATGCGATAGTCCGCGGCGACCATCGGTAAGGTGCCGGAACAACAGGGCCAGCGATCGGGATGAAACCCCTTCTGCGCGCGGCGGCTGTAGTCGGAGTAGTAGAACGCGCGACCGTCCGCCTGCACCGGCAAAGCGCCGAGCACCGTGTTGTAGAGCACGCGTTCCATGCTGTCGCCGTAGCGCGAGTCGCGCGTGATGCGCAGCAGGTAGCGCGTCAGCTTGAAATGCGCATAGGCGCCGCACGGGGTTTCGAAACTCTTGTGTTGCTCGGCGAGACTCGCGCCAAGCGCGCCGCTGCCGGGTTCGATGAAATGTTCGTCGGGTCCCCAGCCGCCCGTGGCAAAACTTTGCGCATCGATCATCGCGAAGCCCTGCTGCGCGGCGTCGAAATAACTGCGCGTGCCAAGCGACAGATAGGCCTGCGCGGCGGAACTCAGCGCGTTGACATGGCTGTAGGCGTGCTTGCCCGGCAACACATTCTCGCCGCGCGCGAGCGGCAGGAAAAAGTCGTCGTAGAGAAAGCGTTGCGCGAGCACGCGATGACGCGCATCGCCGGTCAAGGCGAACGCGAGGAATTGATTTTCCGGTAGCGTGTAGCTTTCGTCCCAGGCGTGCTGGCTGAAATCTTCGCCCGGCTGCGCATGCTCGTTGCGCGGCATCGCGTGCGGCGGCAGGTATGGCTCGGCTACTTGCGTCGTGTGCCGCAGCGTAGCCAGCGCGGCGTTGTCGTTTGCGAGCCGCTGCGCATCGACGAGTCCTCCGACCAATTTGTCGTAGGTGTACGCAGGGAAGCGGTTGTTCTGAAAAAACTTGCCGCGTGCATCGATCGTGGCCGCGTAGCCGCGTACCAGACGAGCGACTTTGTCGCGCGTCGCCGAGTCGCCCGTGATCGCGTGATAGCGCGCCAGCGCGCACATCCATTGGCCGAAGGTTGCACCCGGGGCGAATTCGTAGGTGCCGTACCAACCGCCCAGATCGTGGCCGGGCGCAGCGAGGCCGGCGCGTTTGCGAAACGGATAGAGCAGTGCGTCTTCGTTCAGATCGAGGACGAAACGATGGTTCTCGCGCGCCTGGCTGTCCAGCGGTCCGGGCGCGAGTTGCACCTGGGCGTAGCCGAGCTCGCTAAGCGGCGGTGCTGTGCGTGCGGCAGCCGCCGCGTGCGCGCCGCGGCACAGCGCAAAGCCGCCCGCGGCAAGCGCGCCGTACTTGAGAAGGTCGCGGCGCGCAGGATTGAATTTGCTCGTCATCGCAGCAGTTGAGCCGAGCCGAGTCTGGAAGGACCTTGAGCTTAGGCGCTCTTACTTGCCGATGCAAAATGAGGAAAATATCGCGCCGAGCAGATCGTCACTCGTGTATTGGCCAGTGATTTCGCCGAGCACGCGCTGCGCCTGGCGCAATTCCTCGGCAGCGAGTTCGCCGACGCGCGCTTGCAGATGCGCGCGCGCCGCTTCGAGATGCGCCGCCGTTTCCTGCAACGCCTGCACATGGCGCGTGCGCGCACTGAACGCGCCCTGCGTGCCCTCGCCGCGTCCGGCCAGGCGTGCCAGCTCACTGCGCAACAAATCCAGACCGGCACCGCTGCGCGCGGAAAGATAAAGATGGATCTCGGCGTCGCTGCTTGCATCGACGCGCGCACCTTCTCGGCTCAGATCGATCTTGTTGTGCACGATCAGCCGCGTCGCCGTCGTCGAACACTCGTACAACAGTCCGCCATCCCTTGCGGCGTGCGCGCTGTCGGTAACCAGAATCGCAACGTCGGCGCGAGCAAGTTCCGCACGCGCGCGGCGCATGCCTTCCTGCTCGACCACGTCGGCCGACACGTGCAGTCCGGCGGTGTCGACCAAGGTCAGGCCAATGCCGTCGAGATTCACGCTTTCGCGCAGCACATCGCGCGTCGTGCCTGCGATCGCGGTGACGATCGCGCGTTCGCTTTGCGCGAGCGCATTGAGCAGGCTGGATTTGCCGGTGTTCGGGCGGCCGACGATGACCACATGCAAGCCGTCGCGCAACAGCACGCCGCGGCGCGTTGCCGCGAGCAGCTCAGCGGTTTGCGTCTGCAGCGCGGTCAGGTCATCGAGCAGTTGCGGCGCGCTCAGAAAATCGATTTCTTCCTCGGGAAAATCCAGCGCGGCCTCGAGCCAGGCGCGCACGCGCACCAGCGCGTCGAACACACGGCCGACGGCTGCGGAAAAGTCGCCTTCCAGACTGCGCATTGCCGCGCGCGCGGCCGCTTCGGAGCCGCTCGCGATCAGGTCGGCAATCGCTTCGGCCTGGGCCAGATCGAGTTTGCCGTTGACGAATGCGCGCTCGGAAAATTCGCCCGGCCGCGCGGCGCGCGCGCCGAGCGCCAGCACGCGGCGCAGCAGCATTGCGAGCAGCACCGGACTGCCGTGCGCCTGCAATTCGAGCACGTCCTCGCCGGTGTACGAACGCGGTGCGGCGAAATAGAGCGCAAGTCCGCGATCGAGCGTGGCGCCATGCTCGTCGAAAAATGTCGCAAAGTGGAAAACGCGCGGTTTTAGCGTTTTCCCGGTCAGCGCCTGCGCGATCTGCGCACAGCGCGGACCGGACACGCGCACCACGCCGATGCCGCCGGCACCCGGTGCGGTCGCAATCGCCGCTATCGTCTCGCCGACTGTGGCGCGAGCGGCGCCCATCTCAGGCCTTCGCTTTCGCCGCTCCGCCGACGCGTTGGGTGATGATCCATTGCTGCAGCAGCGACAGCCAGCCGTTCATCGTCCAGTACAAAGTCAGCCCGGCGGGCGCGAAGGCGAACATCACGGCGAAGATCAGCGGCATGGTCTTCATCATGCGCGCCTGCATCGGGTCCATGCCGGGCGCCGAGGGCGACAGCCATTGCGTGGCCATCATCGCGACGCCGTTCAGGATCGGCAGGATGAAAAACGGATCCGGCGCCGACAGATTCTGGATCCAGCCGAAAAACGGCGCCTGACGCAACTCGACGCTCTCCTGCAGCACCCACAGCAGGCCGAGGAAGATCGGCATCTGGATCAGCACCGGCAGACAGCCGCCGAGCGGATTGATCTTTTCCTTCTGGTACAGCTCCATCGTCGCGGCGTTGAGCTTCTGCTTGTCGTCGCCGTAGCGTTCCTTGAGCGCCTGCAGGCGCGGCTGGAACTGCTTCATCTTCGCCATCGAGCGGTACTGCGCTTCGGACGGCTTGTACAGGACGAGCTTGATCAGCAGGACGAGCAGGATGATCGCCAGCCCCCAATTGCCGACCAGCTTGTGCAGCTGCACGAGTATCCAGTGCAGTGGCTGCGAGATCACCGTGAGAATGCCGTAGTCGGCGGTGAGTTCGAGGCCCGGCGCGATATTGGCCAGCTCGCTCTGCAGTTTCGGCCCGACGTACAGACGCGTCGCGATCGTGGCGCTTTGGTTTGGCGCCACCGTGACGGCAGGCGAGACCGTGCGGATCAGATAGCGCGGCGTGCCGTCGACCGGGACCACGTCGGTGCTGAACTGGTCGGTTTCACCCGCGGCCGGAATCCACGCGGCGAAGAAGTAGTGCTGCAGCATTGCGGCCCAGCCACCTGCGGCTTCGCGCTTGAGCGGGGATTCGGCGAACTTGGCGAAGGCGAGTTTCTGGAACTTGTCCTGCGGGCTGTACCAGGCCGCGCCGGCGAACGCGTAGGCCTCCGGGTTGTAGAGCGAGAACAGGCCGCTTTTCGCCACGACCGGCGGCACGCGCTGCAGTTGCCGGTATTCGTTGCCGGTCCATGGGGCGCTGCTGCCGTTGCTGATTTCCTCGCGCGACTCGATCAGATAACTGCCGCGCGTGAAAACGTATACTTTGCGCACCGACAGGCCGGACGCGTCCTGCCAGGTCAGCGGCACTTCGATCCTGTCTTCGCCGGCCGCCAGCGCGTAACTGTTTTTCTGCGCGCTGAACACGGCCTTGTGACTCGGCGCGGGCGCGCCGTTGCTGATCAGGCCGCTTTGCGCGACAAAGAAGTGCGCGGCGCCATCGTCGAGCAGGCGCACCGGCTGGGTCTTGTCCTTCGGATCGATCGGATAGGCGAGCAGGTCGGCACGCACCAGACTGCCGCCGCTGGTGCTGATCGCGACGCGCAGCACATCGGTTTGCACTTCGATCGTCGGCGCGGATTTTTCTTCCGCTGCCACGGGCACGCTTGCAGTGGCGGTGGCGGTCACCTGCGCGGGAATGTCGGCAGCAGAGGCCGCTGGCGTCGTGGTCGCTGGTGCATCGGCCGTTGGCGCCGACGCGGTGGGAACCGTCACCAGCTTCGCACCGTAGTCCTGCTGCCATGCGGCATAGATGAAATAGCCCACGAAGAGCAGGGCAAACAACAATACCGGGCGAGTGCTGGTCATAATCTCAAGGCTTGGATAAAGATCGCGTGCAACAACATCGCGCCATCAGCGGGTAAGGGCGCGATGCCAGGAATTCAATGAACGTGATGATTCACGAGCCGCGCATTGTGCCGGTCGGCACGCCATCGTTCAATGCCGTTTCCGGCTGCTTCGCCAACGCGATGGCTGCGGCAAGCTTGTTCCACAGCGCATTGAGTTCGTCGCGCAGCGCATGGTTGTTCTGTTCGGCTGCAAGAGGACGCGCGATGACGAGTACGTCGCAACCCGGCAGATGCGCACGTTGCAGGCGGAAACTTTCGCGGATCTGCCGGCGGATGCGATTGCGCACCACCGCGAGCTTGGACACACGACGCGACACGGCCATACCGAGACGCGCAGTCGCCGCATCGTTCACGCGGTATTCGCAGCGGACGAAACGGAAACTCAGATGCGCACTGGAACCGCGCAGCGCGGCGAAGTCCTGTGGCCGCAACAGACGTGCAGCGCGCGGATAGCGCAGACTCGTCGTCGAGTCGGCCATCGCGCGGACTGCGTGGGTAATTATGGGACGAGGTGCTTGCGGCCCTTGGCGCGACGTGCATTGAGCACCGCGCGGCCACCGGGCGTTTTCATGCGCGCGCGAAAACCGTGCGTGCGGGCGTGCTTGAGATTGCCGGGTTGGAAAGTGCGCTTGGTAGCCATGACAGTGATGAATCGCGTGGGCAAAGAAGCGGAACGATAACGGATTTTCTGCAGCACTGTCAAGTTGGCGCCGCTTGGCGCGGCGGGTTCGCGGGCGTAGACTCGCCTGCCGCTCGGGCGCATTTTTTCGAGCGCAGATTTTTCCGGAAACCTCCCGATGAGTGATTTGTGGCGCCGCTGCCTGGAACGCCTGGACGGCGATTTCAGCGTCGAGGACATGCACACCTATTTGAAGCCGCTGCAGGCGACGCAGGAGGCCGACGGCTTGCGCCTGCTGGCGCCGAACGAATACACGCTGGATGTCGTACGCAACGAATTCCTGCCGCGTATCGGCAAGGTGCTGGAGCATCTGAACGGCGCGCCGGTGAAGCTGCGCCTCGAAGTCGGCACCTTGAGCCCGCGCAAGGCACCGCGTACCTCCATGTCCGCAACGCACGGCACTACGGCCGCCGAACACGACGACTTCGAGCCCAATCTGGATCCGCACTATACGTTCGACGCGTTCGTCGAAGGCAAGTCGAACCAGCTCGGCAAGGCCGCGGCAATGCAGGTCGCCAACAATCCGGGCCGCGCCTACAACCCGTTGCTGCTGTATGGCGGCACCGGTCTGGGCAAGACCCATCTGATGCATGCCGCCGGAAATCTGATGCGCGCGCTCAACCCGGCGACCAAGGTCATGTACCTGCGTTCGGAGCAATTCGTGCGCGAGATGATCCAGGCGCTGCGCACCAAGAGCATGGACGATTTCAAGCGCCGTTTCCGCGCCGTGGACGCGCTGCTGATCGACGATATTCAGTTTTTCGCTGGCAAGGATTCCACACAGGAGGAGTTCTTCCACACGTTCAACGCCCTGTTCGAGGCCAAGCAGCAGCTGATCCTGACCTGCGACCGTTATCCGAAGGAGGTCGACAATCTCGAGCCGCGCCTGAAGTCGCGCCTAGGCTGGGGTTTGTCCGTCGCGATCGATCCGCCGGATTTCGAAACGCGCACGGCGATTTTGCTGAGCAAGGC
>NZ_DATBQK010000038.1:0-42631 GCF_036560865.1 Rudaea sp. | reverse complement strand
CATGAGCGCTCCATGCAGACTGTCCTCTCCGCGCCCAACTGGATTCGTGCACGGCAGCAACTGCGAGTTGTCCATCGCAAACGGGGTAAAGCCGCTCACCTCAAGCACCCGCGCCTGGGCTACGCCGTACCAGATGTGCTGCGCTTCGACATTGCGCAGATATTCTGCCCGTTCCCGCCAGAATTCCTTGCGGCTTGCCGGATTGAGCTCATACAGCCACAGTCCGGACGCAGTCCGCGAGCTGCCGTAGCTGCCGAGCTGGGTCGCGACGATACGTGCCTCACCCTTGATCAAATCGAGCCGGCTCAGGTTCAGACCGCGCAACGCGGTGGGGTCGAGCGAGTAGTCCGCAAGCGAACCGAGCGTCTGGCCGCACGCAGCGAGATTGAGTTCGAATGGATCGGAAGCGATCTCGCTACCCGAACCCAGGGTCTCCTCAATATTTGCGTGGAAGTGCACCAGCGCGCGCGCATTCGGATCTGGATCGAGACCGGATCGGGCGAATTCGGAACGTTTCAAGGGAAGACGCAGATCGTCGTCGAGCACGGCGAGGCGCGCACCGGCGGAAAGCAACAAGGCGAGATTCATGCCACGGCCCCCGCCGAATCGCTGCGTCTGCGCATGCTTGTCGCGTGCCAGCAGGTTTTCGACCACAACCTTGGCCTGTGGCGAAGCCTTGATCAATTTTTCGACGATTTTTCCGCGTTCGGCATGACCGACATAGTTGATCTTGCAGCCGGTGGTTCGCGCGAACTCGCGCAACAGATCGCGCTGCTCGTTCACGCTCGCCTGCAGCGCGGAATCGTCGAGCAGGACATAGTGTCTGCCAGCCTGGAATCGCCGCTCGTATTCGGTCAGCGAGGCGAGCAGATGCGCAAGCTGCTCGGGACGATCGCAGGCACGGATGAATACCGCACGCAGCTCTGCCTGTGCGCGCGGCGTGGCGGTACCCAGGCGCCCCACAAACGCACGATCGGCAACGAGCAATTCGCGCTGCACGAGGCTGTCGAGCACGCGCTTGACGTCATCGCGTTTGCCGGCGAGGGCCGGCAGGGTCGACTGGATGCGCGCGGCATGTTCGTCGAGCGTACGAAACTCGCGGCATTGATCCATTGCCTGCAGGACCTGGAAGGTCATCACATGCGGCTCACCGGTGCGCCGGACCTGGAAGATGCATTCCTGGCTCGACAGCGACGCGACGAGACCGTCTTCCGAAGCGAACGTCGGCGCCTTCGGGTCGGCCTTCGGCAGCGGGGCCACCAGTGGCGGCGCGGCGTAGTTGAATTGGTAGTTCAGGGTGTTTTCCATCGATTCATTCCACTCGCCGCGGACGCTTTGGCGACACGCGCGGCGGCATTGCTTTCATGGGTGGTGCCGCACCGTCTAAGGTTCCGCGCCGGCCTTTTTGCGCTGTTCCAGTTCCCCGCGCAAAGTGGCAAGTTCGCCTTCGAGCTCGGCGATGCGCCCGCCCGCCGCGATGTTCTTGCGCACTTCGTGATTGTAGTGCTGATACACCGATTCTTCGCGGTCGCCAAAAAGCGCGAGCTCGGGCAACGCGTTCAGCGGCTGCTGCGCACAGACCGCGATGAAGTACAGCGGATCGTAGTGCAGGCCCGATTTCATCGAATCCGGCCCCGTGGCGGTCGCCGCCGCGATTCCGCCGCCTTGCCCGGCGCAGAGCGCCCAGATCGCCGACTGAAACAGAAGCTTCTGCCCGTACAGGTATACAAAGGGAAAATGTGCGCCGAGCAGGGCGAGCAATTCCTCGCGATACAACTCGCGCACGTGAAACTCGTTGCGAAAGCCGCTTGCGTCGCTGTAGGCGCGCTTGTCCGGCGAAGAGACGATCAGCACGCCGTCGTCCGTGAGCACACGGGCGAATCCGGCGACCAGCGCTTCCTGCGCCGCCACATGCTCAAGCGTCTCGAACGAAACGACGAGATCAACGCTCGCATCCGGCAGGGTCAAGCCCGTGCAGTCGCCCTGCACGAAACGCAGATTGGCATGCGTCGCATAACGCACGCGGGCGTGCGCGATGGCTGGTTCGGCGATATCCACGCCGAGTACCTCGCGCGCATCGCCGGCAAGCAATGCGCTGCCGTAACCTTCGCCGCAGGCGGCATCGAGCACGCGCTTGTCCCGCGCGAACGCACGCGCGAACGCGTAGCGATGCCAGTGCTCGTACCAGATTTCACGCACGCATTCCGGGGTGAAGCGTTCGCCGCTGAACTCCAATGCGGCGGCGTTTGGGGCGGTGGCAGCCGGTACGCCGCTCATGGATTCGTTGCCCGTAGCAGACGAGTATCCTGCGCCGCGGCAGTCGGCGACGGCGTCTGGTGCCAGACATGATCGAGACGCACGATGCCGAATTCGCGCGAATGGCCGCGCACGACGATGCCGCGTTCCAGCGTATCGAACAGGCGCACGCCTTCGCTGTCGAGCGGATGCGCCCTTATTGCGTATGCGCCCGGCAGCAGGGCGAGGTTGGCGAATTCGATTTCGGCAATGTATACATTTTCGCTTTCGGCGAAAGGCAGCACGCCGTCCATCTCGCTGCTGACTCCATACACCGCGCTGCCGTCGGCGCGCACGATGCCGAACGCGACCACCGGCGCACGGCCATCGCGCGAGCGCACGCGCGCGCGCACGCGCAGGTTGTCGCCGCGATCGAGGAACAGCGGTGTTTCCTGGGCGACCCCGTTGACGCTGAGATCGAGCAGATGGAATTCGAGCCCTTGCGCGGCGATCGTATCGCGAACTGGCGCTGTCCCGGCGAGTTTGCGCTCGTGAAACGCGAGATAGGCCTGGGTGACCTCGAACACATCGCCCGCCGCCGCAATCACGCCCTCATGCAGCCAGCACGCCTGCCGGCACAGTTTCTGGATGTGGTACATGCTGTGCGAGACGAGAATCAGGGTGCCGCCGTCGTCCAGATAATCCTCAATCCAGCGCACGCACTTCTTCTGAAACGATTCATCACCGACCGCGAGCACCTCGTCGGTGATCAGCAGATCGGCCTTGAGCGCGGCAACGATGGCAAAGCCCAGCCGCACCACCATGCCGGACGAATAGTGCTTGACCGGCTCGTCGATGTAGCGGCCGATATCGGCGAACTCCACGATCTGTGGCAGTCTCTCGCGCATCTCCTCGCCGGTGAGGCCGTACAGCGCGGCCGACATCGCAATATTGTCGCGGCCGGTATATTCCGGATGAAAGCCCGCGCCGAGTTCGAGCAGCGCGCCGACGCGACCGTGCACCTCGACCGTGCCGGCGCTCGGCGTGAGCACACCCGTGAGCAGCTTGAGCAAAGTGGACTTGCCCGCGCCATTTTCACCGATCAGACCCAGCGATTCGCCACGACGCACGCGCAGATCCACCTCGCGCACCACCGGCACCGAGTCGGCGATGTCGCTGCCGAGCAAAAGCCTGCCGAGCGCGCGCAGACGATCGCGCGGACGAAATACCTTGGGATACGACTTGCCCAAGCCATGCGCGGCGACCAGGGTATCGTCCGTAACGGCACCTGGGCTGCTGGTCGCGACGATCGCGCTCACAGGAAATCCTCGAAGCGTGGGTCCAGTCGGCGAAACACCACGTAGCCGAGCGCGCAGACGGCGATCGCGACAACGACCGCAATCGACTGTGCGACCACGTCGACACGGCCGGCGTCGAGCATCAGCGAGCGCAAATATTCGGGATAAAACGAGAATGGATTGAAACCGAACCAGCCGCGGTACGCCTCGGGCAACTGCTCGCGCGCGTACAGCACGGGTGACGCGAACATCCACAGCGGCATGATCTGCCCGAGCGCCTGCGACAGATCGCGCACGAACACTTGCACCGCGGCGAACAAAAAACTAAACCCTAGCGCGAGCAGGAACAGCAGCGCGAACGCAAGCAGGGCGACTGGCAGCATGAGCAGATGCACCGACATTCCGGCGAGGCCGAGGGCCACCATGATCGCGCAGAAGCCGAAACCGTGCAGCAGGAAACTCGCCGCAGCCGTGGAAAATACCAGCACCGCGCGCGGCACGGCGACCTTGCCGATCAGACCTGCATTGTCCTGAATCACCGTCGTCGAACGCGTCACCGCTTCGGCGAACGCATTCCACGGCCACATGCCCAGCGCGAGAAACGGCACGATCGCGCCGGGGGAGGCGTCGTCGCCGGGTGGCCGCATCTTGAACACGTAGGCCCAGACGAAGCCGTAGATCGCCAATTGCGCCAGCGGCTGCATCAGGGCCCACAGGCTGCCGCTGATGCTGCCGAGATAGCGGTTTTGCAATTCGCGTCGCACAAAATGCGCGACCAGGGCCATCGATGTATTCACGCGCTGCGCCTCATCGCCCGCTCAAATCTCCCTGCCCCAGCGGGCGCGCGCACGTCATTGCGCGCCGATTATCCCGCCACGCAGCGTCCGGTGCTTACTGCACCTTCCCTCTGGCCGCCTCGGTCGGAGTCAGTGTACCCGCCGGTGCATAGCGTTTGTGCAGCAATTCGACCAAGTCCGGATTGACCGTCGCCGTGTCTTCATCCAATTTGGACAGAAAAATCCGGCGCTGTTCGGCGATGTAGTCCTGCTTGAGCTTCGCCTCGATCTGCGCCTTCACTTCCGAAAATGCAAGTTGCCGACCCGGATGGTTCTTGACCAGCTTGATGACGTGGTAACCGAATTGCGTTTGCACGACCGGAGAAATCTCGCCTTCGGTCTTGAGGTTCTTCACTGCGGCGACAAAGGCCGGCACCAGTTTGTCCGATGTGCCGTCTTCGATGTGGCCCTTGTTCTTGCTCTTGGATGGATCGTCCGAATATTTTTCCACGAGTTGATCGAAGCCGCCCGGATTGGCCACGGCTTCGCTGTGCACCTTGTCCACCAGGGCCTTGACTTCGATATCGAGCCGGCCGTTGGGCGAGATCAGCACATGCTGGACTTCCACCGAACCGCTGCTGACATAGTCGCGTTTGTGCGCGAGGTACTGTTCCCTGGCTGCCTGCTCCATGGGCGGAATCTTGAACGATTTGTCCAGGTTGAGCATGTACTCCTTCGACAGGATTTCCCGGGTCGCGAAAGCGATCTGCGCCTGAACCGCGAGATCCTGGTCGAGCCTCTGTTCGGTCGCGAGTTTTGCCAATTGCTTGTCGCGCAGCACGTTGGTCACCATCTGATTGACGCGTTCGGCGTTGTCGAGAAAGCCGACCCGGCGATCGGCCGGTATCCGTTGCATGAAGGCATTGATATCGGCGAGGGTCACGGTTGTTCCGCCCTGACTTACGATCTGTACATCCGCATCCGCGGCAAACGCGGAGGTCAGCGCGCCGGCCATGAGTGCCACGCCCAGAATCTTGCGCATCATCGAATAACGTCCTCTGAGAAAACGAAAAACGCCGGAACGCTCCGGCGTTGGTGACCTTCAGGTCGGGCATCCAGTCGATTGGCGCCGCCGATCACGACAACACCGGGTGCGTGATCTGCACCCGGCGACTGATGTCGAAAAGCTTCGACTGCCAATTTGGCGATAAGTTCGCGGCCCGCCCGTTATTGGGTGTAGTACGCCAATTTTGCGCTACTGCAGCTCGTCGGCACGGACCCACCGGACAATGGATTGCATGCCTGCGACCCGTCGCTCAACACCCCGGCAAAATTGACGTAGTACGTCGTGCCGAGGCTCAGGCTACACAATGTGGGATAGTTCACACCTGCGACCAGGTTCAGGCTGTTTCCATTGGCTGCGATGCAATTGGGATTCACCGGCGTGAAGCTTCCCGGTGTGGTGCTCAGGGATATGGTGCCGCCGATGCCGTACGTAGGGTTCAGATTGAATTGCAGGCTGCCCACGACCGTCGGAGTAAAGGCCAGGGAAATGTATTGGCCGGCAGTCACATACGGAATCATAGTCAAACCGTCATAGCGGTAGTTACCGAAAGTACCGCGCATCTCCGTATCGAGGGAGGTCAACGCCACATTGTTGTCGGACGTATTGTATTGACCCCAGCCAATCGTGCCGACGCACTGTCGCGACAACACGGCACCGTTCGAGAACGTGGTACTCGTCTGGCTCGCGCTGCAGGCGCCGGGCGGCGATGCCGTACCGACGGACAGGCTCAGGGTCGAGGTGCTCGGACTGACGGTGGTGCTGGCCGTGCTGGTGGTGCATTGCACGACGACGGAGTAGGTGTTCGCTACCGGCGTTCCCGTGGGTTGCAAGGTAATTTTGCCACTGCCTAGGCTGGTGCTTGAAGGCACCGCGGTAAACCCCGTGGGAATGCTTGTGCTGACAGCCGTGCAGGTTACGCCCGTGTCCGCGCTGGACCAGCTAACAACCGGGAAGTTGGCCGCATTCGTATCGCCGATCGTGTAGCTCGACGGAGCGAGACTGACGCCCACGGTCGAGGTCGCACCGCCGCCGGGTGCGCTCGGGGCGCAGCCGTTTGTCGCGGTGCCATTGGCGGTAATCGCGGTACCGTTTGCGGTATTGACCGACAAGCTGGTCACGCCAGAAAAGGTGCAGCCGCCGATGCTCAAGTTCTGGCCCGGGGTTGGGAAGGTGATCGCCGTGGTCTGCGCGAACGCGCTGGACGCAAAAAACAGGGCCAAGCCGCATAAAAAAGTTTTCTTCACTTCTGTACTCCAAATTTCGCAAGGTTGACGCAAATCTGATCGATCATATCGTTCTATGGCGTAGAGACTCGTTAATCGGTATGACCGCCTGCCCAGGCAGACGTGGCCGCTAATCGGTTGGATCCCCACAAAAAGCAGAAGGGGGGCCTAAAGCCCCCCTCCTGATGAGACTTACAACATGGTGTTGTTAACCCTTACGATGCCACCTGGACCGCACGATGAACCTTGTGCTTGTACAGCGAGGTGTAGTTCGCCAACACGCCATTGCTGACGTTGGAGTTGAGGAACTGGGTCACAAAGAAGCCGGTCGCCGGCAGACCCAGGAACACGTTGGCGCCTGCAAGACTATGCTGGCTTCGATTGTCAGCAGAGTCGACCAAGTCGATATTCGCCCAGCCGCTGTCGTATCCGGTCGTGATCGGGGTGACCAGGTTGGAGCCGAGTACTGAACTCTTCGGACCCGCCTGATTAAAGGTCACGACGTTCGCCTCGTAGCAGAGGGTCGTTTTCACGGCGACCGGACCGCAGGTCAACGGCGACGGGCAGATGGTGCCGAGCTGCGCGCCCGGAGTTCTCTCCTCGCGATCGTAGTAACCGACGCCGATCGGCGAGCACGAACTGCCCGGCAGACCGTTGTTGCCGACAGCCTTGGTGAACAACACATCAAACGGTGCAATGACAGTCGCCGAACCAGAAATAGGCGGATCGACATAGAAACGCTTGGTCGGGAACGTCACCACCCACTCCGAACTCAGGGCCGTACCGCCGCCGGTAAAGTATTCGTTGTAAATGGTGTCGGCCATGAACAAAGAGGAAACCGCATCACGCGCCTGGGCATACGACGTCGTGATCAGCGCCGCGCCGCTTACATTGGCCGCCGACTGCGCGAAGACATAGCTGGTAACCGAAGAGCCACCGGAAAGACTCGGGGCCAAGCTGCTCGGGTCGGTGTGGTTGAACTGCTTGAGCACGCCACCCGCATCCCAATAGCGATCGATCGCTTCCGCGTTGTAGCCTTCGACGGTACCCGCATGCACATTGACGATGGTGCCCGAGCCGAACAGGCCACCCGAAGCGGCAGCGATATCGGTAGAAAGATTACCAGTGCCGCCAGCACTGGCAGGAACCCAGTAGGCATTGCTGCTGTTGGGGGTAAAAGCGGTAATCAGCTGCGCGCAATCCTTCGGCACGCCATTGACATGGGTAATGGCCGTCAGAGTCTTGTTGGCGCTGGCATTCGTTACCGTACCCATTTCGATCATTTCGACATAGCCTTCCTTCGTACGCGATGCGTCCGTCGGACCGCCGTCTTTCGCCAGCGTCGTGCCATCAAAGCCAAACGTCGAGAACGCGAAACCCGGCGAGCTGGTCGGCAGGGCGGGAACCGTACAGGAGTTGTCTGTAGAGAACACGCCAGCGCCGTTCCCGTTGGGAACGATTTGCGCCGTCCATACATCGTATGGCGACATGTAAAGATTGAAGTCGAGCACTTCGCGGCTGTTATAGCCTTCAAGGAAACGCACCTTGACGGCCTTGCCTTGATTGGTCGTATTGACGATCGTCAGAGCCGTGCCGTTGGCACTGCCGTTGGACGAATTGACCGTGTAATACGGATAAACAAGCGCCTGGCCCAGACCGTCACCATTGAGGTAAACAGCATTTGCCAAGCTTGAGATGCCAGCTACGCCGACGATACCGGCGATGACAGCAGTAGTAAGACTGGTTCTTTTCATTTCGACACTCCTAGAATCGACCACAGGGCTTATGTTATTTGCCGGCCCGCCTTTTTCGCGCTCTCCCGCCAAAACACAGCACGGGCCCGACGAGGGCAAGCAGCAGCGCCGCAATGCTACGACAAACGGAAACTTGACGCAACTACCACGGTCCGAAGATCTTGCGCGCGGCACGCAACTACGGATCACGGCATTTTCCCCTTGCACAGCAAGGGGTTGCCCAAAATCGGCCTGGCGGGCGCGGGCGCCGACAACGGACAGGCTATTTGCCGGCATCGCTCGGCGGCGGCGGCGCGGGGTCGGACGCAGACTGCGCGGGAGGCGGAACCGGGGCTAAAGCGGCGCCGGCCGGGTTGACGCCATTCTGCGCTGCTGAACCCGCCGCGGGCGATGCCGTGCCGGCGGCGTCCGGCAGGAAATACCATTGGCCGCCGCTCGCTATCCATTGCTCGGTCAGCGGCGTTTGCAGCTGCAGATCGCGCGGCGTATTGGCCAGTGTCGCCGGAACCGTGGATTCCACGATCAGATGCACGGTGCAGACCTCGGCTTCACACTCCTGCTTCACGACTCTTGCAGATCTCCATTTGAGTCGCGCGGTGGCGACGAAGGCCACATATTGATCGAGCGTGTGCGTGGTGCGGTAGCCCGGGCTCAGATATTCGTAGGCTTTTACCGGATGGCCTTCAGCCAGCAGACTCCAGCGCTCGACCGCGCGCTGCTTCACGACCGCCGCCGGATCCTGCTTCTGACAACCAGCGAGCATCATCAGCGCGGCGGCGAGCGCCGGAATCCAATAATATACTTTTATATTTTTCATCTTTTGTATCCTGGTTGTCATTGCTTGGGCGAGCCGGCTGGGGGCGTTTCGTGCGCGGGGGCGGCGGCAGCCGGGTTTGATGTGGAATTCTTCGCACGCAGCGGCGCCAGCGATTCGAAGCGTTTCTGGTATTCGTCGGTCATGCTCCGCGCATCCTCGGCGTTGGTGATCACCTGCGGCGTGATCAGGACGATGATCTCCGTGCGCGAGCGGGTCTTCGACGTGTTGCCGAACAGCTTGCCCAGCAGCGGAATGCTACTCAGTCCCGGCACGCCGGAATCGGAAAGGATGTCGTTTTCGGAAATCAGCCCGCCGAGCAGGACGGTCTGTCCGCTCTGCACCGCGATCTGGGTCTGCAGACTGCGCTGACTGATCGGCGGATTGCTGCCCGCCGCTGCCGGTCCGGGAGCACTGACTTCCTGCGATATCTCCATGTAGACCAGGCCGCCCGGATTGACGCGCGGCTTGACGTCGAGCGTGACGCCGGTGCTGATATAGGAAACCTGCCCGATACCGGTGTTGGTGACGGGGTTCGCCGTCGTCCCGGTCGCGGCGGTCGTCGACGGATAGCCGATGATCGAGGTTTGCACGATCGGGATTTGCGTGCCGACCGTAATCTGCGCTTCCTGATTGTTGAGCACGACCATCGACGGTGCGGACAGAATCTTGGAATTGCCGCTGGTCTGCAGCGCGTTCAACGCGACCTGAAAATTCTTGTTCAAGAACGAATAGAACAGACCTGCCGCACCGTTCACCGAGGGCGGCGAGCTTCCTCCCAGCGCCGCGCGCGTTCTATCGGTGACGCCATTCTTGTTGATAAACGGGTAGTCGTAGGTATTTCCGGTGCTGGAGCCCGGCGTGGTGGATTTGTTGTTGATCAACCCGGCCAACCACCATTGCACACCGAACTCCAGATCGCCCGATAGCGTGACCTCGAGTACTTTGGCCTCGATCTGCACCTGCAACGGCGACACGTCCAGGCGATGGATCGCGGCGAGAATCGAATCGTACTCGCCGGGTGTAGCCATGATGAGCAGCTGGTTGTTTTCCTCAACCGCAGTGATGCGAATGTCGCTTTCCTTGCCGTTGGCCCCGGTCGTGGGCGTGCCCGTACCGGTCGTGGTGAGATTCGCGTTGGGCGTGTTCGTCGTCGCCGGCCTCTGGGTCAGACCGGTCGAGTAATTCGTCGCGTTGATGCCGCCGGTCGTCGCGCCGCCCATTCCGCCAATGTTGGTCGCCTTGAGCCCGGGCGCGGTGTTGCCCGAGGTGCTCCTGGTACCGCTGCTGCGCCCGGTAAAGATCGCATTCAGATGATCGGACAGGTCCACGGCTTTGACGTTCTTCACATCGTAGACATAGAGCTGGGTGCCGTTTTCGCCGACACCGACGTCGAGGCGATACAACCATTCCTGCGCGCGTTTCAGATATTCCGGCTGCGGCGTGATCACGATGACCGAATTGGTCGTTTCCATCGGGATGAAGCGGAACATGCCGGCGAGCGGCGAATCGGCCTTGTCGCCGAAGACCTTGTCGAGTTCGGGAATGACCTTGACCACATCGACATTGCGCAGTCCGAACACGCCGACCGACATGCCCTTGAGCCAGTCGACATCGAACACGTCGATCGTGTGTTCGTAGTTCTGCAATTCGGCCGCGGTGCCCGCGAGCACGATCATCGAACGCGCGTTGTCCGCGGAAACGACCGACTCCGCCTTCGCGTAGGGCTTGAGCAACTTCTGCATTTCGGTCGCGGAGATGTACTTCAGCGGAAACACACGCACCTGATAACCTGGAAGCATTCTCGCCGTGGTAATGACCGGACTGAGGTTGCCAGCCACCGCGTCCTTGATCGGTACGACTTCGTAGCGGCCTTGCTTGTGGATCAGGGCATTGTTCGTCCACGCGAGCAGCATTTCGAGGACGGGCAGCGCCTGCGCCGAACTGATCGGCCTGGACGTGGAGAACGTCACGTTGCCGGTCACGCTGGGCGAGATCGTGTAGTTCTCGTTGAGCCAGGCGCCAAGAATCGATTGCACGACGGCCTGGATGGGTTGGTTTTCGAAATTGAGCGTGGTTTCATCGCCCTGGACGCCGGCGGGTGCCGCACCGGTCGGCGCGGGACGAGAGGCAGCCTCGTAGTTGATCAGCCTGCCATTGCCCGGTTCGATCGTCGCCGCCGTATGGCTTTTGCTGCCGCTGCTTTGCTTGACGCTGATCGGCTGATCTTCAGCCGCAACCGGACGCGCCGGCAATGAGCCCGCTACCGGCTTCTGCGTGCCGAGTTCGGTTTCCAGCGTATCGGGTTTGTGCGCACCAAACTGCGTGCATCCCGAAAGCGCAACCAGCAGAAAAAAAATCGTCACGCTTTGGGGGCGTAGAGTCATTGCGGAAGTACTCCTGAACCGTTAGCCGTTCTTGGTTTCTTGCTCAATGCTGGCTGGCGTCCTGGTTTGCAGGAGTCTGCGGTTTGGAAGACTGCTTCTGCTTCGCTTCTGCCTCCATCCTACTCTTCAGCTCCTCCTGATAAGCGCTATCCCTATCCAGCGGAGCGGGACCAAACGCCACCTTGCCCGGAGGCGCCACGCCTACGTACCCCTCAAACGGCGGGTCTTGTGGTGGATTTACGGTTGCAGTATCCGCCGGCGCGACCTCGGGCCTTGTCGCCACTTTGGCGACCGGCGCAGCCGCCGGTTTGGCCTTCGGTGGTGGCGGGCTGGAATTGCCGCAGGCGGCCAGAAGGATCGCTGCGAAACCCAGACTCAAGTAGGAAATTTTCGTTGGCATAACATTCGCTCCAAAATTGCATTATTGACGTTGTTGCTCAGCCGGCTGGGTTGGCGGCGGCGCCGTACGCGTGCTCTCGTCGCGTATCTGCTGACGACGGGCTTCGATCCGTCGCTGCAATTCGGTGGCTGCCTGTTCGATCGGTTTGATTTGCCCCGGTCCCGCACCAGCTGGCACCGCTGCCGCAATGGCAGACTGACCCGGCCCGAGTGGATGCGCAGAAGCCGCAATGGCCGGTGGCGGAGGTTTCTGACCGTTACCGGTGGCAATGAGTTCCACCTCGGCATCTTCGCCCGCCGTATTTTTGAATATCGCCCTGCGCGGCTCGACCCGAACGAGGCTCCATGCGCCCAGATCGCCCGACAAGGCGCCGCCCTCCCTGACCGTGGTCGTTTCCGTCTTGCCATTCTCCCTGACCATCACCATGCGCAGTTTGTGCGTGATGACGACGCCGGAAAGCACCACATTCAACCTCGGAATCGGCTTGCCGTCGCGCTGTGCGTCCAGCGGCGCCGGCGGCGATGGTTTGCGATCCTCGTTGAACAGCGGGCGTACGTTGACGTCGGCAAATTCCTGCCAGGCAGCAAGCTTGAACGTCGAGCGGTTCAATTCGTCCTGCTTGACCGTGGAACTCTGCGCATCGTCAAGCGGCCACCAGCTGTAGCCACGCCCAAGGCCAAGCTCGAACATCAGGATCAAAAGCAGCAGGACACCGCAGGTTCCGGCGAGGGCTACGGTCAGAAGTTGCGAGAGGCGCGAATTCATGTTGCGCCCTTGCCTCTGCCGGGCTGGCGCAAAAAGCCCGACAACGTGAATTGCACGCCAAGCGGGGCCGCGGGCAACGGCCCCTTGGCGCCCGGTACGAACATGGCCTGCTGGCGGTAGAGCACCAGGCGATCGATAAACAGATAGGGATTGCTGGTTTCCAGCGCGTACAGGATCTTGCTGAGAACCTCCGAGTCGCAGGTCATCACTACCGCAGCCGAGACGCGCTGGTACACCTCCTGCTCGCGATTCGCGTATGGAGATACGCCGACGACCACACAGCGCGACTGCGCGCCGGCGTTCTCGTCGACCACATGCTTCAGGCGCTCCGACAAATCGGAAAATGCGCTGGTCGCATCCGCATCGTTGAGGAAGGCCTGGTTGCCGCGCTCGAATGACGCCACTTCCTCAAGCCGCGCCTCAATCGCCGGTTTGCGCTGGATCAATTCGGCGAAATGATGCTGCTGTTCGAGCTGGTCGCGGCGCTGATCGCTGATTGTCAGGTGCGGCGCGACGAACCACCAGTGCACAAACAGCAGATACGCCACGAGGATGACGATCAGCAGCAGCACGACCGCAAGGAAGCGTTGGTTGCGCGCGGACTCAGGTAGCAGACGCATGCCCGGCCTCCGCCCGCTTGTCAGTTCTGTCGTCGGCTTGCTTGGCATCCTTGCGCTCGGCCTCGCCCTGCGGCCACTTGCGCAACTGGAAGGTCAAATTGAAGCGCTCCTTCCTGGTGCGTGGATCGGTCTGGATCGTGCCGATGAACTTGGGGTCGACCAGGACCTCGGATTTCTGCAACCCGTCGATGAGTTTCGCCGCATTGCCGCTTTGTCCGGTGACATCGACTTTGCCCTTCTCATCGATCGTCAGGCGCTCGAGGAAGGTGTCGTCGGGCAGACGCTTGGTCAGATCGGCGAGCAACTCGGTTACCGTCGTCGTGTCGTGCTTCATGTGAAACAGGAAGTTGGCCGACGCAGTGTGGTCTTGCAGTTGCTTTGCCAGCGCCGCGGTCCGTTTTGCGTCATTTTGCGCTTTTTCCACTTCTACAGTCATTGCATCGAGCGAGGCCTGGCGATTGGCCAGCGATTGTTCCATTGCAAACACGAGCAGCAGCAACGCCGCGGCAGCCAGAGCCAGATTCAGGCGCAGGCGCCGATCCTTGTGCTTGGCGCGCCGCTCGGGCGACAACAGGTTGAGGCCCGCGCGTCCGCTGCCCGGCGCATCGCGCCAGCAATCCACGCCGCTGAGCGCGATGCCGCAGGCCGCGAGCGTCGAGACCTCCGCGTCGAGTTGCGCGCGCGGCAGCACGGTGAGATGTAATTTGAGATTCTTCGCCGCAATGTCGCGTTCGATGATGCGATAGTCGAAATACACCTGATCGGCCTTGAACGGCGTCTGCCGATCCATTTCGAAGGCCAGCACTTGGCGCAGCTTGTCCTCGGTGGCGGCGGGCATGGTCAGCTCGCGGCGCAGGCAGCGTTCGGCGGGGACGCAGTAGAACACGCGCACATTGGGCTCATCGATCTGCCCGCGCAGGCGCAGGAATTCCGCGCGCTGTTCTTCGCTGGGCACGTCGAGCGGAATACGTCCGTAGTCCGCGCAGCCCGCGCTCGACGAGCGCCACACGCCAAATTCATGCGGCCGCGCATCGAGCAAAAGCTCTTGCGGACGCTCGGCGACCAAAACCCGCCAGCGCGCGGGCAGCAGACCCACGAGTTCGCCCCGCCACCACGCAAAAAATTGCGGCAGCGGCGTCTTGGCGTAGCGCACGCGCAAGCGGGCAAGCGGGATGTCTAAGGCGTCTGTGATCGTCATTTCAATGTTTCGTCATCGCGCCAGCGCAGTACTGTGTAAGGCCGTCCCGCCGCGCTGACGCCGCCCACGCGCACGCTGGCGTCGAACACGGTGCTGACGCCGTTGGGGAGGGTGGCGCTGGAGTTGATACTATACGTGAGGCCCCCACCCGATGCCACGAGAGCGACCCCTCCAGGCAAGGTCAGACCGCCGATCGCACCGGCGGTTCCCGGCGGCGCCGACTGGCGGGTCACGATGATCTGCTGCGCAAGCGCTTCGGTCATGCCGGGAATCGCGCGCAGAGCCTCGATCGGCGCGTACGCGGCGTTTGGTATGCCCACCCCGGAATAGACGGTGATTGCAGGTTCGATGCGCCCGTAGATCTCGTAATTCATGCCCAGTACCTGCTGCACCTCCGACACGGTCTGGAACGGCCGGTTGGTCGGACCGTAGTCGAGACCGGCCTGCGCGTATTGCTCGACCTCGGCGCCATGCGGCCGCGGCATGTCGTCGGTATCGCGCCAATCCTGGATCGCGTCGGACAGCGCCTCCGCATTTGCCGCATCGACCCCGACCGACTCGAACAGCGGAATCAGCATCGCCCCGTCGGCGATATTCAGGTCGATCTTGCCCGATTCGTTGGTGATCTCGACCCGCACCTGCGCGCCCTCATAGGGGAACTCGTAGGGCCGGCCATCGGCGACCCAACGCTGGGCCGGGTCGGGATTGCGCAGTTCGAACACTGCTCGCTCCATGCCCGCCATCGCGTCGTAGCGCGCCGTGGTCGTGTCGAACAAGTGGCGTGCCTCGAGATTTTCGGTGCGCGCGATCAGCGCGAAGCTGCCGAGCAGGATTCCCATCAGCGCGATGACCCACATCACGAGGATCAGCGCGACACCACGCGCGGGTGCACGCGATTGAATTCGTCTCATTGCCTTAGCCCCGCAGCGCCTACGCCGCGTTGCGCACTGGAATCCATCATCAACGGTATCGACAATGTCGGCCAGTCGATTTGCCCGCCCGCCGCCAGGGTGAGATCGATATTGACCATGAGCGGGGTCGCGCTGGGATCCGGCCAGTCGTCGCTCCAATTGGTGAGCTGATGTTGCGGATCCAGGCCGCGATAACTGAACTTGCCATCGCGGAGATGATCGAGCAACACCACGGTCGATACCTGGCCCGATCCGGATTTGTCCGTACTGAAGCCGTTGAGCAGGGTGCTGGTGAAGACCAGCTGCAGACCGTTTTCGCCCGACGCCAGTTGCAGCGTCTGCACGTAGGCGCCGCCGTGCGAAAGGTAGCCGGGCATCGGCGCGACGAAGCGCATGAACTTGTCGTCGCCATGGAAAATCTCGCGCGTGGTCTGGGTCTGCGCATACGGGAATGGCAGCGTGCGCGAAATTTGATGGCGCAGGAATTCCTGCACCGTGCGCACCTTGTCGACGCGCTCGATCGCCGCCTCGCCCGAACGCATGCCGCGCACCGCCGCGCTGATGCCGCCGTAGGCACCGCCGAGCAGCAGCGCGAGCAGCATGATCACGAGCAGCATCTCGAGCAGGGTGAAGCCGCGTTGGCTTTGCGTCCTGTGCATGGTCATCCGAATCCCGGTATGCTACCGATCGGTAGATTGCCGGGCGCGTTACCGGGCGCAGTGGGACCCATCACGCGCAAGGTCACGAACCGTGCGTGATGCGTCAGATAGGCATTGCCCCAGCTCACGATCAGTTCGAGCTGGAATATTTCCGGCTGCCCCGGCGCCACCGCGACGAGCGCGCCCGGATTTCCAACCTGGGTCGCGCCCGCAACCGCTTGTGGCTGATAGCGCGTGACGTTGAGCTGCCAGCCGTACGTATCGTCGAACTGGCCGCTGCTGCCGCCTTCCTTGAGCGGCTCGCCGATGCCTTGCACATCGAGCAGCGACTGCGCCCACAGCGCGGCCTTGGTGTATTCGGCCGACTGCCGCGTCGTATGCAGCGCACTGCCGAGGATCTGCAGCAGGATGCCGAAACCGAGCGCGAAGATGACGAACGCAGCGATCAGTTCGATCAGGGTGAAGCCGCCGCTCTTATGAAACGACGGTGTCGCGCGCCGCGCGACGATCACTCCCGGCTCCATTGCAATACCGTTGTCGCGCGTCGCGCGACGATCACTCCCCCTCGCCCGCGCCAGCGGGAGGAGCAAGGGGTGAGGGTCCTCCCGCATGCGGGAGAGGGCAAGGGGTGAGGGGCATTGGCCCGCAAAGAGCGGTCGATCAACAACATCACCGCCGCAGCTCCTCACGCGTGACCGCGCCCGTGAGCCAGTCGACGTTGATGCGCCACTCCATGCGATCCATCAATACCGAAATATGGCCGCCGGTCGATGCACCGTCGGGAAAGAAGCGGATGCGTCCCGACGTCTCGCTGGTCTGCTCCTGCTCCGCGGTATACAAATTCAGGTGCATGGTCTTCGGCAACTGCACCGGCCCGCGGCCCGGCGCCTGATAGCTGTTTTGCGCAAGATCCAGATCGAACGTGGCTTCCTTGCCTTTGACGATCGCCTGGCCGCGCGTGTAGCGCAACGCGGCGACCAGATCGCGGCTCGCCGCATGGATTTTCGCGCTGGCGAAATTGCGCGAGAACGACAGGGTGACGATGCTGATCGTGATCGCGATCAGCACAAGCACCGCGACCAGCTCGATCAGCGTGAAGCCGCGTGAAGTGTTGGCGGTGAACGATGAGCGGCGAGCCGTGGTGCCGGGCACCGCGTTCGCGGAAACCGTATTTCCGAGTCGGCGCAACCCACCAGAAGGCACGCCTATCGGGCATTCAACCGCGTATTTGGGCGGTCGCCTCACACTCACCGCTGACCGCTGACCGCTCACGCTATTCCTTATTCCCAGTTGCCGTAATCCTTGTTCATGCCGTCGCCTCCGACCTGGCCGTCTTTGCCGAGGAAAATGATGTCGTAGTCGCCGTGATCGCCGGGCACCTTGTACTGAAATGGATGATTGAACGGATCGTTGACGTCGCCCGGCTTGGCGTACGGGCCGTTCCAGTTGGCCGCATTGCCAGGGCGCGTGACGAGGTCATTCAGGCTTTGCGGCGGGGCGCCGTTGTCGAGCATGTAGGCCTGCACCTTCATGTCCATCGAGTGCACCGCGGCCCTGCCCGCGTTGTACTTGCCCTGATTGAAGCGTTGCACGGCATAGCTGCCGACCACGCTCATGACGATGCCGATCAGGGCGATGACCATGACCATTTCGATCAGGGTAAAACCAGCCGCCGGGCGCATCGGCCGCGCTTGCGCGCCCGCACGCGGAGCGCGCATTGCCAGGATTGCAAAATTATACTTCTTCATATTCGTCTCTTCGAATGGATCGTTGAGGTTCACTGGATCGAGCCGCTGATGCTCATGATCGGCAACAGAATCGCCATCATGATGAAACCGACCACGCCGGTCATGATCAGAGTCATCACCGGCACCAGGCCGGCGAGCAGACGGTCGACGGTGTTCTTCGCCTCGATGTCGAACGTGTCGGCCACCTTCAGGAGCATGTCGTCGAGCGCGCCGGATTCCTCGCCGACACTGATCATCTGCGTCGCCAAGCGCGGAAAACGCTTGCTCTGCGCGAGCGCATGCGCGAGGCCGCCGCCGGTTTTCACTTCCTCGCTGGCCTTGTCCATCGATTCGGCCAGCGCGCTGTTGCCCAGCACATTGCGACTGATGCCGAGGGCGGTCAATAAAGGAACGCCATTCTTGAGCAAAGTTCCCAGGGTGCGCGCAAGACGCGCGGTTTCGAGCTTGCCGACGAGCGGCCCGACCACACGCATCGTCAGCAGGCGTGCGTCCCAGACCAGGCGCGTATCGGGGTCGGCGAGTCGCTTGCGTATGAACCAGACCGCGAACACCGCGCCGATCAGCAGCAGCCACCAGAAATCCTGCAGGGTGGTGCCGGCGAACAGCACGATCTGCGTGATCAGCGGCAATTCCACGTTCATGTCCTTGAACATCGGCAGAAACTGCGGCACGACGAAAACGAGCAGCACGAACAGCGCGGCGAACACCATGACGATGAGGATCGCCGGGTAGATCATCGCGTTGATCACGCTTTCCCTGAGCGCCTTGGCGCGCTCCAGATAATTGGCCAGACGCGCGAGCGTCGTGTCCAGCGCGCCGCCCACTTCGCCCGCGCGTACCATGTTGACGTACAAGCGCGAGAATACGCCGGGCTCGGCTTCGAGCGCCTCGGACAAGGGTGCGCCGCCGCGCACATGATCGCGAATCCGCTCGACGATGCGTTTGGCCTTGTCGCTTTCCGGCAGATCGAGCAGGATCTGCAACGCACGATCGAGCGGCTGGCCCGCGCCGAGCAAAGTCGCCAGCTGCTGGGTGAATTGCAGCACCTGGGTCTGATTCATCGCCTCGCGCTTGAACAAACCGGCGAATACACTGCCGCCGTCCGCGCTGTCGGCCGCAGTCACTTCCAGCGGAATATTGCCGGCGTCCTGGATTTTCGCCACGGCCTCCTCGTTCGAGGCGACGTCGAACTGACCTTCGACGACGTCGCCAGCCGAGGTGACTGCCTTGTAGCGGTATAAGGCCATGAGATGGGTCAGCGCGATCGAGATATGGATAGACGGAGAGACGGAGAGACGGGCAGACGAAAAAGCGCAGCGGCGCACATCCACTGCTTCACGCCCGCCTTGCAATTGAACCCGACTTCATACCGAGAAATTTGCATAATCCGTCTCTTCGTTTTCCCGTTTCATCGTCTTCCCGTCTCACGATTCCTGCGTCACGCGCAGCACTTCTTCGAGGGTGGTGGTGCCGCCGAGCGCCTTGACCAGGCCGTCCTCGTACATCGTGCGCATGCCCTCGGCGCGCGCCTGCTCCTCGATCTTGCCCATGTCCGCATGCTGCATGACGAGACGCCGGATCGGGTCGCTCATGACCAGGAATTCCATGATCGTCGTGCGGCCGTGATAACCGGTCAAGGTGAGCGGCGACGGCATCGGTTTATACAATTCCACTTTTCCATTGGGCTGGAAGCGACGCAGGCCGAATTCCTCGATCACCTCGGGCATCGCTTCATAACGCTGCGCATGTTCCAGATCGAGGCGGCGCACCAGACGCTGGGCGAGAATGCCGTTCACGGTCGAAGTAAGCAGGTAGTCTTCCACGCCCATATCGAGCATGCGCGTGATGCCGCCCGCGGCGTTGTTGGTGTGCAGCGTGGAGAGCACAAGATGACCAGTGAGCGCCGACTGGATCGCAATTTTGGCTGTTTCCAGATCGCGCATTTCGCCGATCATGATGATGTCCGGATCCTGGCGCACGATCGAGCGCAACGCATGCGAGAAGTCCAGCCCGATCTGCGGCTTGGCCTGGATCTGGTTGATGCCTTCGATCTGGTATTCGACCGGATCTTCGACCGTGATGATCTTGACGTCGGGTGTGTTGAGTTTCGACAGCGCGGTGTACAACGTCGTCGTCTTGCCCGAGCCGGTGGGGCCGGTGACCAAAAGAATGCCGTGCGGCAGTTCGAGTACCTTGTTGAACTGCGGCAGGAACTCATCGGTGAAGCCGAGCTTGTGAAAATCGAACACGATCGATTCGCGATCGAGGATACGCATGACCACCGATTCGCCGAACGAAGTAGGTATGGTGGAGACGCGCAGATCGAGCTCCTTGCCCTGCACTCGTAGCATGATGCGGCCGTCCTGCGGCAGGCGGCGTTCGGCGATATTGAGCTTGGCCATGATCTTGATGCGCGAAATCACGGCCGCGGTCGACGCCGCCGGCGGCGACTCGACTTCGAGCAGTACGCCATCGATGCGGTAGCGCACCTTGAGCCGGCTTTCGAACGGCTCGATGTGGATATCCGATGCGCGCTGTTCGACGGCGCGCTGGATCACCAGGTTGACCAGGCGGATCACTGGCGCTTCGGAAGCCAGATCGCGTAGATGTTCGATGTCGTCCTCGCTGCGCGAGGCCTCGTCGGAAAGATTTTCGACGATGGTGCCCATCGCCGAGCGGCCTTGGCCGTAATAGCGTTCGATCAGATCGTCGATTTCCGAACGGAAGCCGACTTTCACCTCGGCCTTGCGCCCGGTGACCAGTTCGACCGCCTGGATCGGATAGGTTTCCGCCGGATCGGCCACCAGCATGGTCACACTGCCCTCGCCCTCGCCGATCGGCACGATGTGATGCTGCTTGAGGAAACGGATCGACATCGAGATATTCGGCGGCGGCGCTTCCGGGAATTCCTTGGCGGTGACCAGTGGCAGGCCCATCACCTCGGATAGCGCATCGCCCATTTCGCGTTCGGAAACGAGGCCCAGCCGGGTAAGCAGCGGCACCAGGGTGCCCTCGCCGTTTTCCTCGAGCAGGCGGCGCGCACGAACCAGGTCGTTTTCCTTCAAACGGCCGCGCGCGACCAGATGTGCGCAAATGCGCTCATCAAGCGACTCGATCGGCTCCTGCGGATTCGGCAATGGCTGGACGGCTGACATGATGAACTCTAATCCCCTGGCTGCTGCGTTTCGACCCTTGCGTTGCGATTAGGTTCCAGTGGCGGCGAATGGGTCGCGGGAAGCACCGTGTCTGCGGATCGCGTGAGCTCTTCGATAAATGGCCGGTTGAACAAGATCCACAATACCGCCGGCACCAGCGGTGGCAGGATCAGATAACCGAATTGATAGCAAAGTGCAATCGCATCGAGCGATATGCCCGCCTGATGCATCGCCGCCGCGCCTTCGGCGCCGCCCTTGATGCCGATGATTTCCAGCGCCTCGCAGACGACGCCGAATGCCTGGGTGACCCAGAGCAACAGCAATCCCGCTGCCATTTGCGCCACGCGGCGCCATTTTTCGTTCGGCGTCGCCATCACCAGACCGGCGAACAACGGCACTGAGTAGCCGTAGATCAACGGATTGATCACGTACTCGGGGAAACCGAATTTCGCCGGCATGCCCGCTGGCGCGACATTGATCAACATCGCGCTTTCGAACTGCATCAGATAGTCGTGATGCGCGAGCACACGTCCGCTCATGTCCAATACGTCGGCACCCTGGGAGATCGCCGTGTAAATGGCCGGCCACGCCTTGAGCAGTACGGTCTTGGCGATCTGGATCACCGGCCAGGTGAACTGCGCGGCGAACTCGAACCAGAGGAAGAACGCGAACGGCAGCCAGAGCATGGCAGCCAGAATGAAACGCCGTAACGGAGAAATCGTCATCGTCGCTCAGTCCGCCCACGCGCGCGCATTGCGAAACATGCGCATCCACGGCGAGTCCTCACCCCAGGTACGCGGCGCCCACGACATCTGCACCGTGCGGAACACGCGCTCCGGATGCGGCATCATCACGGTGATGCGCCCGTCCGCGGTGGTCAGGCCGGTGACGCCCTGCGGCGAACCGTTCGGATTGAGCGGATAGGCCTCGGTCACGCGCCCGTGGTTGTCGACATAGCGCAGGCACGGAATCGTCAGCCGCGGTGAGCGCGCCTCGGCATATACGGCGCGGCCTTCGCCATGCGCGACCGCGATCGGAATGCGCGATCCGGTCATGCCGCGCAGGAACAACGATGGCGAGTCGAGCACCTCGACCGTGGCCAGCCGCGCCTCGTATTGCTCCGAGGCATTGCGCTCGAAGCCCGGCCAGTGCGCCGCACCCGGGATGATGTCCTTGAGCGCTGCCATCATCTGGCAGCCATTGCACACGCCGAGCGCGAACTTCGACGAATCCGCGAAGAATGCCGCGAACTGATCGCGCAACACCGGGTTGAACAGGATCGAAGTGGCCCAGCCGCGGCCAGCACCAAGCACATCGCCGTAGGAGAAGCCGCCGCACGCAGCGAGGCCGCGAAATTCGCTCAGCCGATAGCGCCCGCTGTGCAGATCGGTCATGTGCACATCGAACGCATCGAAACCGGCGCGTGTGAATGCGGCGGCCATTTCGACCTGGCCGTTGACGCCTTGCTCGCGCAGGATCGCAATCTGCGGCCGCGCGCCGGTATTGATGTACGGCGCGGCAATATCGACTGCGGGATCGAACAGGAGCTTGGGCGTGATGCCGAGCATCTCATCGTCGCAGCGCAGCGCATCTTCGTCCTTCGCGCTCTGCGGATTGTCGCGACTCTCGGCCATCGCGCGGCTGGTTTCCGACCACGCCTGCATCAGGTCGCGCCACGGCCAACGCGCGATCGATTCGCCGCCCAGCCACAGCTTCACGCGCTTGCGCTTGTGCGGGGCGCCGCAGAAATATGCGGCCTTGTGCAGCTCGTGTACGGCGAGCAACGCGAGAAACGCCGCGCGATCGCTCGCGCGGATCTGCACTACCGCACCGAGTTCTTCGGAAAACAGCGCCGACAGCGCCGACTCGCCCCAGCCGTTCAACTCCACATTGAGCCCGCAATGACCGGCCAGCGCCATCTCGATCAGGGTCACGATCGCGCCACCGTCGGAGCGATCGTGATAGGCGAGCAGCAGACCCTGCGCATTCGCCGCCTGGATCGCGGCGAAGAAGCGCTTGAGCTTGTCCGCATCGTCGACATCCGCAGGCAGGCCGCCCGCGCGGTTGTACATCTGCGCCAGCATCGATCCGCCGAGACGGTTCTTGCTGGCGCCCAGATCGATCAGCCACAGCTCGGTTTCGCCCGCATCCGTGCGCAACTGCGGCGTGAGCGCCTGGCGCACGTCGGTCGCGCGCGCGAAGCCGGTGACGACCAACGACACCGGCGACACGGTCTTGTGCTTGCGTCCGTCGAGCTGCCAGACCGCGTGCATCGACAGCGAATCCTTGCCGACCGGGATGGAAATGTTCAATTGCTCGCACTGCTTGGCGACCGCCTGCACCGCATCGAACAGCGCGGCGTCCTCACCGGGAACGCCAATCGCCGCCATCCAGTTCGCCGAAAGCTTGATCTGGCCGATATCCGCGATCGGCGCTGCGGCGAGATTGGTGATCACTTCGCCGACCGCGAGCCGCGCCGATGCCGGAGCGGACAGCACCGCGACCGGCGTGCGCTCGCCCATCGCCATCGCTTCGCCCGCGTAACCTTCGAAGTCGGCCAGGGTCACCGCGCAGTCGGCCACCGGCACCTGCCATGGTCCAACCATCGGGTCGCGTGCGCACAAGCCACCGACGGTGCGGTCGCCGATGGTGACGAGAAACGACTTCGAACCCACCGCTGGCGCACGCAGCACGCGCCCGATCGCGTCCTCGATCGTGATGCCGTCGAGATCGGGCACGATATCCATGCGCGGGCTCTTGCGCTTGCTGTCGCGCTGCATCTTCGGCGCCTTGCCGAAGAGCACGTCCATCGGCAGGTCGATCGGTTGGGACTCGGGATTCGGCGCGGCAGCGGTCGCGTCGCTGAGCACAAGGCGGCGATCTTCGGTGACTTCACCGACCACGGCATACGGACAGCGCTCGCGCGCGCAGATTGCCTCGAATTGCGCCAGGTCATTCTTGTGCAGACCGATGACGTAACGCTCCTGCGCTTCGTTGCACCAGATCTGCATCGGCGACAAGGCAGCGTCGGCCGAGGGAATCCGGCGCAGCTCGACGCGGCCACCGACATGGGAATCGTTGAGGATTTCCGGAATCGCGTTCGACAGCCCACCGGCGCCGACATCGTGGATGCTGACGATCGGGTTGGCGGCGCCGAGCGCGCAGCAGCGGTCGATGACTTCCTGGCAGCGCCGCTCCATCTCGGCGTTGTCGCGCTGCACCGAGGCGAAATCGAGTTCCTCGGTGCTGTCGCCGCCAGCCACGGACGAAGCAGCGCTGCCGCCGAGGCCGATCAGCATCGCCGGGCCGCCGAGCACGATCAACGCATCGCCGGAGCGCAAAGTACCCTTTTCCACATGTGGAAAACGCATGTTCGCCAGACCGCCAGCGATCATGATCGGCTTGTCGTAGCCGCGGCGGTAGGTGGCGTCGCTGGTCTCCGTTTCGAAGGTACGGAAATAGCCGCCGAGGCAGGGGCGGCCGAACTCGTTGTTGAATGCGGCGGCGCCGATCGGCGCGTCGCGCATGATCTCGAACGCGGTCGCCAAACGCGGCGGCAGCGGACGCTCCTTCTCCCAAAGACGCGGCATCTCGGGCAAGCGCAGATACGAGGTCGTGTAGCCGACGAGGCCGGCCTTGGGTTTGGCGCCGCGACCGGTCGCGCCTTCATCGCGGATTTCGCCGCCCGCACCGGTGGCGGCGCCCGCATACGGCGCAATCGCGGTCGGGTGGTTGTGCGTCTCGACCTTGATCGCGTAGGGGATCGCCTCGTTTACCGCGGCATAGCGGCCGTCGGTGCCGGCGAAGAAACGTGCGCCGGGATTGCCCTCGATCACCGCTGCGTTGTCCGAATACGCCGACAGGGTGAACTGCGGCGCGGCAGCGTGCGTCTGCTTGATCATCGCGAACAGGGATTGCGGCTGCGCCTGCCCGTCGATCGTCCAGCTCGCATTGAACACCTTGTGCCGGCAGTGCTCGGAATTGGCCTGCGCGAACATCATCAGTTCGACATCGGTCGGATCGCGGCCCAGTTCGGCGTAACGCGCGATCAGATACTCGATTTCGTCGGGCGCGAGCGCGAGGCCCAGCCGGATATTCGCCTCACGCAGCGCGCTCGCCGGATCGCCGCCGAGCACGATGCGTCCGAGCGGTGCCGGTGCAGCGGCGCGGAACAGCGCGTCGGCTTCGGTCAGGCTCGCGAGTACCGACTGCGTCATCGGATCGTGCAGCGCCTGCGCGAGCTTGTGCCAGTGGCTCGAACCCGGTGCCGGCGGCTTGTCGATGATGAACTCGACACCGCGCTCGACGCGCAGCACGGCGAAGCCGCAGCCGCGCAGAATCTCGGTTGCCTTGGACGACCAGGGTGAGAGCGTGCCAAGGCGTGGCACGACCCAGATGCTGGCCTGCCTGGCGTCGCCGGGCGTCGCGCGCAACACGCGGCAAAGCGCATCGTGATCGATCGTCGCGTCGGCAGAATCCGCGGCGACGAAGTACACGAATCGGGACGCGAGCAGCCTGCTGCCCGGCAACAATCGGCTGACTTCCCGGTTCAGGCGTTCCAGGCGGAACGCCGACAGGGCCGGTTGCCCATCGAAAACCATCATGCGGGGAATCGGCTGATTCGGACGGGGCGTTATTTTACCCCGATGCGCCGGCCAACGGCGAGAAATTCCGCCGCGCCGCGCCGACCGCCAATCAACCGCCGCGCTTACTTCGCCGCGACAGGCGTCTTCGCGGTCGTGACCGTGCCTTCGATCTTGTCCAGTTCGGCCAAGAGCAGCTTCGGATCCGACGCGTAATTGCCGTTCACCTGCGTGCCGTTCTCGGAAAGTATGGTCGGCGTGGCGTTGATTCCGAGCTTGAGTCCGAACGCCGTGGTTTCCGCGACCGGGTTATTGCAGGTCTGCTTGCCCGGATCCTGGCCGTTCATCGCCGCGGTGTACGCAGCATTGCGATCCGCCGAGCACCAAACCGCGACCGCCTTCTTGTCCGCGCCCGGATGGATCGAAAGCGGGAACAGAACGTACTGCACGGCGATACCGGCCTGGTTGAAAGCGTTAATCTGTTTGTGGAACTGACGACAATACGGGCAGTCGACATCGGTGAACACGGTCACCGTGTGCTTGGGCTTGGGCGGTGCAAACACCAGAAGCTTGTCGCGCGGGAATTTTTTCAAAAACTCGCGACGGAACGAAGCCTGCGCATGACTGGTGATGCTGGTCTTTTCCGGGATGTTGTAGACATCGCCCTGCACGAGGTATTTACCGTCGTTGCTGATGAAAAACACCTGGCCCTTGATCACGATCTCATAAAAACCGGGCAGTTCGGATTTTTGCACGCTATCGGGCGTCGCCGAGGGCACTACCGCGTGCAACGCGTCGCGGACGGCTTTTTCGCTATCGTCGGCATGCGCGGCCGCGGCGCCAAGAGTCAGGACAGCAGCGGCAAGGAGGAATTTGAACATGGCGGTTTCCGGTTGAGATGGTGTTGGGCGCAGAGCGTTGCTTGGGACAGCGAATCGGGAAAACAGTTCGCAACCTCTGTGCAGACCGGGCTGAGGCCTGGTTGCTTGCATTGTCTCATGCATGTGCGCGGCGCGGAAATGCTCCGGCGCACCGTTCAGGCTCTTGGATGATGCCGCTGATGCAGACGTTTCAGGGCTTCCCGCGCGACCAGGGTGTAAATCTGCGTGGTCGAAAGCGAACTGTGGCCGAGCAGCATCTGCAGGGCGCGCAGATCGGCGCCATGATTGAGCAGATGCGTGGCGAAGCAATGCCGCAGCACATGCGGCGAAATACGTCTGGCGTCGATACCGGCCTTCGCCGCATGGCGCTTGACCATCGTCCAGAACATCTGCCGCGTCATCGCCGCCTTGCGCGCGGTGACAAATACCGCCTCGACGACCCGGCCATCGAGCAGCAGCGGCCGCGCGTCACGGTAATAGCGTTCGATCCAGTCCTGCGCTTCCTCGCCGAGCGGTACCAGGCGCTCCTTGCTGCCCTTGCCCAGCACACGCAGCACGCCTTGGCGCAGATTGACCTGATCGGCGCGCAGACCGACCAGTTCGCTCACGCGCAGACCGGTCGCGTAAAGGAGCTCGAACATCGCGCGGTCGCGCAGACCCAGCGTCGTTTCGACATCCGGCGCGTGGATCAACGCCTCGACTTGTGCCTCGCTCAAGGCCTTCGGCAGCGTACGCGGCAGCTTGGGCGTGTCGAGCAGCAACGTCGGGTCGGCCGCGACCACGCCGAGTTGCTGCTGCATGCGATAGAAATGGCGCAAGGTAGACAGCAGGCGCGCGTTGCTGCGTGCGCTGTAGCCTGCGCCATGCCGTTCGGCCAGATAATCGTGCAGCTGCGCGCGCGTGCAGTGCGCAAGCGAGGTACCCGCGCGCGCGCTCCAGCGCGCGAGGCCTTCCAGATCGCGCCGGTAGCCGGCCAGCGAATTTTCCGCGAGCCCACTTTCCGACCAAGCACGTTCGAGGAAGCCCTCGATCAGCGCGCGCTCATCCGCACGCACCGCGTCGCGCGCATCGGGTATCCTTCTGCCGGCTTTCTTCATCGCCCTTCCTGAACTCTCGCGCACAGCCTAAGCCAGTTTGGCGCGCAGCGTCACGCCACCATGCCACAGACACCAGACTCGTCTTCGCAATTTTCCGCGCCGGCGCAAGACCCAAAAGAATCCGCCACGCCGGCCCACTTCGGCCTGCGTCTGATCGCCGCGGTCTACGATCTGCTGCCACTGCTCGCGCTGTGGTTTGTCGCAGCGGTGATCGCGCTGCTGGTCACCGGCGGCGAGCTCGATGTACGTAGCCTTGGCGACAAACTGCTGATGCAGGGATGCGTACTTGCGCTGACCGCGCTGTATTTCATCGCTTCCTGGCTGCGTGGCGGCCAGACCGTCGGCATGCGCGCTTGGCGGCTGCGCGTCGTCGCCGCAGATGGCACGCCCGTCACCCCGTCGCGCGCCCTGCTGCGTTTCGTCGCCGCACTGGTCGCGCTCGCGGCGGGCGGCCTTGGATTTCTCTGGTGTCTGATCGATAGCGACCGCCGTGGCTGGCACGACATCGCTGCGGGGACGTTGCTGGTGCGGATGGAGAAACAGCGGGCTGAGGGCCTTGAAGAGCAGGGCTGAGGGCTGAAAAGCAGTGCAACCGTGGCTCTTGATCTTCAGCCATGGGCCCTCAGCCCTCAGCCCTGCTCTCACGCATTTCGTCTGAAATAAATGAACGCCGCCAGCGCGAGCAACAACGAAGGCAAGGCATTCACCACGGCCAGATTGAAATTGTATACCGCGCCCATGTTGACCACGGACTTCTGGAAGAAGTAGTAGGTGATCGCCAGCACCATGCCCATGAACAGACGCTTGCCCAAGCCACCCGTGCGCAGTGAACCGAACGCGAACGGCACCGCGCAGAACGCGAGCACGAGCACGTTGAGCGGATAGAAAATCCGCCCCCAGTAGGCGAGCTGGTAACTCGTCGCATCCTGGCGGTTGCGCCGCATGTAGTCGATGTTGCGTTGCAGGTCGTTCATCGACAGATATTCCGGATGGATCATCGACACCACCAGCACATTCGGATCGAGCCCGGATTTCCACTGGGTCTGCGCCGTCAGCGTGCTGCGCGCTGAGCGACCCTCGAACTCGGTGCGACGCACGTCACGCATGGTCCATTCGCCGTTCACGTGCGTCGCGGTTTTCGCGATCGACAGCGCGAGCAATTGACCCATCGGGGTGAACTCGAACACGCGCACGTCGAACAGCTCGACGGTCGGCCCGTTCTTCGTGCTGTGTGTGCGGCTGTGCTTGGCGTTGATCACCGCCTCGCCATCGCGTGCCCACAGCGTGCCGCCCTTGCCGATGGTGACATCGTGGTTCTTCGCCGAAAGCTGCAGCGCTTCGGCTTTCTGTTCGGCGCGTGGGGCGATGACTTCGCCCATCACGGCGACCAGAGCGGTGATCACGGTCAGCGCGAACACCACCGAGGCGCAAATACGCAGCTTCGACAATCCGGCCGCGCGCAATGCGGTCAGTTCGCCGCTCGCAGCCAGCATGCCCATGCCCATCAGGCCGCCAATCAGGCCGCCGTAGACGAACAGCTGATAGGCGCGGCGCGGCACGGTGAGCAGAATGTAGGTCACCGCCTTGCTCAAGGTGTAGTCGCCGTTGCCGACGTCGTTGATCTCCTGCACGAACTGGTACAGCGCATCGAAAGCGACGAGGAAGCCCCAGGCCAGCAGCACCGAACCGATCACCGACAACGCGACCAGCTTGTCGACCTTCTTGAAGTAAAAATTCGCCGGCGAAACCCAGCTTAGAGCGCGCGCGGCAGTCATGCGCTGCCCGCGCGCGCCAGCGTCGCCGCACGTTTGGGTTTGGGCAATTGCTGGCCGCTCCACAGCAGATACGCGGCGATCAGCAAGGTGGGAATGTAGATCCACCACAGGCCGGCAAGGTTGCTCAACTTGCCCATCTTGATCCAGTTGCGCCCGAACGACAGCGCACTGAAATAGATCGACCAGGACAACAGCGCAATCAGCAATCCGGCGTAGCGCGGCTGGCGCGGACTCGATTTCGACAGCGGCAGTGCGAGCAGGACGAGCACCAGCATCGACAACGGCGCGGCCAGCCGCCAATGCAGTTCGGCGCGCTGCACCGGATCGTCGCTGCGCAGCAGATCCAGCGTCGGCGCGGCGATCTTGGCCGAATCGCTGCTGCTGTCCGCATCCGAATCGGTCAGCTTGACGTCGTTGCGTTCGTAGCGCAGCAGGCGATAGTTGTCCTCGCCGATCGTGCCTTCGACGCGAAAGCCGTTGTTGAGGCCGAGATAGCGTTCCGAACCGTTCACATCGTGATACAGCTCGCCGTCGGCCGCGGTGATCACATTGATGCGCACAGCGTTGTCGGCGACGGACTTGTCGCCCGGGCCATTATCAAGTGCCTTCTTCGCTGCTGTCGCTTTGGTGGGCGCCGTCTTGTCCGCTGCGTCTGTGCGTTCGCTGGCCACGAACATTTTCTTGAACTTCGTGCCGTCCTCGTTCATCGACTCGACGTACATCACGCCGTCGTTGTTCGGCAGCTCGACGAAACGGCCGGGCTCCAGTCCGGCGATGATCAGCGAACGATTGGCTTCCAGCACCAGGCTCTGCGACAAGCGTTCCGATGCCGGCGCCCACCAGAACGAGATCAGTGCCATCACGATCATCAAGGGCACGGCAAGCAGCATCAGCGGACGCAGCAAGCCGGTCACCGGCAGACCCGAGGCGGCGAAAACCGCCATCTCGCTCTCGCGATAGAGACGTCCGTAGGCGAGCTGCACGCCGATGAACACCGCCAGCGGCGCGAGCACGGTCAGCGCTTCCACGGTGTGCAAGCCGATCAGGGCGAACAGCAATTCCGCCGGAATCTTGCCGTGCGCGATCTTGTTGAGCAGGTCGGCAACATTGCCGCCGACCGTGACCAGCAACAGGATCGCCGTCGCCGCCACGAAACTCACCAGGAGTTCGCGCGCGAGGTAGCGATCGATGATGCGCAGCGTGGGTAACGGCATGATGCGGTAAACTAGAAGGCTCGTGCGCTTTGCGGTGCGTATAGCCCGCGATTGCACACTGGATGAGGTTCAAAGGGCCTTAATTGTAGCTGAGTCGGGTTATCGCCTCGTTCGCCCGGCACGGCGACCTCCTTTTTTTCAAGACGGATAGCAAGTCCACGGTAGCGAAATGACACTTCAATTCAGTTTGAGCCAGCAACTCCCCGAAATCAGCACGGCGCCCTGCGTTGTGGTCGGCCTGTTCGACGAGCGAACCTTGAGCGGCGCGGCAACGCGCATCGACACAGCCAGCGGCGGCGCGCTCAAGCGCCTGATCGAATCCGGCGATTTGAACGGCAAGCTCGGCGCGACACAGTTGCTGTTCGCCTTGCCCAACATCGTTGCGGCGCGCGTGCTCGTGGTCGGCTTGGGCGAAACGAAGAAATTCGACGCCGCGCGATTCGCGCGCGCGAATGGCGATGCCGCGCGCGCGCTCAAGGGTCTGCCGATCGACCACGCCACGTCGTATCTGAGCGAACTCGACGTACCGGGCAGGGACAGCGTCTGGAAGTTGCGCAGCGCGGCACTCGCCTCCGATGCGCAGGTATACAAATACAGCGCAACGTTCAAGCCGCGCGACACGTCGTCAACAAAGCCCAAGACGCCGGAATTCGGCGCGATCGCATTCGCCGCAGCGGCGGACACCGACGCTGCCGTTCTGCGCCAAGCTTCGGCAATCGCCGATGGCGTGCGCTACGCGCGCGAACTCGGCAATCTGCCGCCAAATATCTGCACACCAGCCTATCTGGCCGACGAGGCGCAGAAGATCGCCCTGGACCACGCCGGCGTTAGCTGTGAAGTGCTCGACGAGGACGACATGCGCAAGCTCGGCATGGGTGCCCTGCTCGGCGTCGCCCAGGGTTCGGCGAACAAGCCGCGCCTGATCGTGCTGCAGTGGCGGGGTGCGGGCGAAAGCGACAAGCCCTACGCGCTGGTCGGCAAGGGCGTGACTTTCGACAGCGGCGGCATCTCGATCAAGCCCAGCGCGGGCATGGAGGAAATGAAATTCGACATGTGCGGTGCGGCCGGCGTGCTCGGCGCATTCCTCACCACGGCCAAATTGCGGCTCAAGCTCAATCTGGTCTGCGTCGTGCCGGCAGTCGAGAACATGCCGGGCAGCAACGCGCAGCGACCCAGCGATGTGGTCACGACGATGTCCGGACAGACGGTCGAAGTGCTCAATACCGACGCCGAAGGGCGATTGATTCTCTGCGATGCGCTGACTTATGTGCAAAAGTATAAACCGCAGGTGATCATCGATGCTGCGACCCTGACCGGCGCCTGCGTCGTAGCACTCGGCAAGCACGCGACCGGTCTGATGAGCCACGACGATACGCTCGCCCATGAGCTCATCGCCGCCGGCGAGGCGACGCTCGATCGCGCCTGGCGCCTGCCATTGTGGGACGACTACCAGAGCCAGCTCGAAACCGGCTATGCCGATATCGCCAATATCGGCGGCAAGTACGCCGGCGCTATCACCGCCGGCTGTTTCCTCGCGCGCTTCACCGAAGGTTTCCGCTGGGCGCATCTGGATATCGCCGGTACAGCCTGGGAAGAAGGGCGCAAGGGCTCGGCAACGGGTCGACCGGTGCCGATGCTGGTGCAGTATTTGCTGGATCGGGTTGCGTGAATGCCGGATGGTGAGCGGCCCGCGGAAAAAGCACCGTTTCCCATCCTTGCTACTTACTACTCACCACTAACGCTCTCATGCCCCGCGCCGATTTCTACCTGATCGACAAACCACGCTTCCGCAACGATCCCCTGTTGCTCGTGTGCGAGCTCGCCAAACGCGCCTTCGACGGCGGCAAGCCGACCCTGATCCTCGTGCGCTCGGTGGATCAGGCCGATCAGCTCGACGAGAAACTCTGGGAATTCGACGCGGATGCGTTTATCCCGCATCAGATTGCCGGCGACGAGGACGATGCGATCACGCCGATTCTGATCGTGCCGCCGGATGCGCAGACTGCCGATCGCATACTGGTGATCAATCTGCGCGACGAATGCGCGCCGGGCTTGTTCGAGCGCGTGCTCGAAGTCGTGCCGGCTGATGAGGGACAGCGGCTCGGCTCGCGCGAGCGTTGGAAGACCTACAAGGCTGTGGGATTCGAAGTGAACAAGTTCGATATGTAAGCCTTAGTGCTCGTCGTTCCGCGAAGGCTGGAATGATCTACACCCATAAGAGCTGTAGTTGTCATCTGATGAAGTATACAAATGGAAAAAAGCTACGAACCCGCCCTGATTGAATCGAAGTGGTACGCCGCGTGGGAAGCTGCGGGCGATTTCAAGCCCGCCGGCAACGGCGAACCGTACTGCATTCTGCTGCCACCGCCGAACGTTACGGGCACGCTGCATATGGGTCATGCGTTCCAGATGACGATCATGGATGCGCTGAGCCGCTATCACCGCATGCGTGGTTTTCGTACCCTCTGGCAAGGTGGTGCCGACCATGCCGGCATCGCGACGCAGAAGATCGTCGAAAACCAGCTCGCCGCGCAAGGCAAGACGCGCCACGACCTGGGCCGCGAGAAATTCATCGAGCGCGTGTGGGAATGGAAAGCCGAGTCGGGTTCGACGATCACGCATCAGATGCGCCGCCTCGGCGCCTCGGTCGACTGGTCGCGCGAGCGCTTCACAATGGACGAAGGTCTGTCCGCCGCGGTGCGCCGCGTATTTGTGCAATGGTATAGAGATGGACTTCTATACCGCGGCCGGCGCCTGGTGAACTGGGATCCGCTGCTGATGACGGCGGTGTCCGACCTTGAAGTAAACAGCGAGGAGAAGGACGGAAGCCTTTGGTCGATTCGCTATAACGTGATTGATCCGCAGCCCGGCGAACCGGATCACGTGGTCGTCGCGACAACGCGCCCGGAGACGATGCTCGGCGATGTCGCCGTGGCCGTGCATCCGGACGACGAGCGCTATCAGGCACTGATCGGCAAGACCGTGACCTTGCCCTTAAGCAATCGCGAGATTCCGGTGATCGCCGACGACTATGTCGACCGCGAATTTGGCACCGGCGCTGTGAAGATCACGCCAGCACACGATTTCAACGACTGGCAGATCGGCGCGCGACACAAGCTGACACCGATCAACATCTTCACGTTGGATGGAAAAATTCTCGGCGGTGAAGGTGATGCGAAAACCCATGCTCAGTCGGGCCTGAGCAAGACTGATATTCAAGCATTTGAGGCGGGCATCGAAGCTGCAAATGCCCTGAATGCCATCCCCGAGGAATATCGAGGCTTAGATCGGTTTGTTGCTCGAAAGCGGATCGTCGCCAAGCTTGAGGAGCAGGGCCTGCTCGTAGAGACGAAGAAGCATAAACGGCAGGTGCCGATCAGCCAGCGCAGCGACGCCATCATCGAACCGATGCTGACCGATCAATGGTTCCTCGATCTGACGTCGAACACGCGCGTCGACGGCAAACCCGGCCTAGGTGGCAGGAAGGCGATCACCGAGCCCGCGTTGAACGCGGTGCGCGACGGTGCGATCAAGTTCGTGCCCGACAACTGGAGCACGACCTACACGCAGTGGCTGGACAATATCCAGGATTGGTGCGTGAGCCGTCAGCTGTGGTGGGGCCATCGTATTCCGGCGTGGTACGACGAAGCCGGCAACATCTTCGTCGGCCAGGACGAGGCCGACGCGCGCGCGCATGCGACTGCCCCACTCGTGGGCGCGTTGCGCCAGGACGACGATGTGCTCGACACCTGGTTCTCGTCGGCGCTGTGGCCTTTCTCGACGCTTGGCTGGCCGGCAAACGGCCCGGTAAAAGAGAACGGCAAGATCGTTGCCGACTGGAAGCAGGATCAGGTGTTTCTGCCCAGCGCCGTGCTGGTCACCGGTTTCGACATCATCTTCTTCTGGGTCGCGCGCATGGTGATGGCGACGCAGTATTTCACCGGCAGGGTGCCGTTTCGCGAGGTTTACATCAACGCGATCGTGCGCGACGCCGAAGGCCAGAAGATGTCGAAGTCGAAGGGCAACACGATCGACCCGCTCGATCTGATCGACGGTATCGAGCTCGATGCGCTGGTGAAAAAATCCACTTCTGCACTTTTGATCCCGCAGGTGCGCGAGAAGGTCGAGAAGCGCATCCGCAAGGATTATCCCGAGGGCATCGCCGCGGTCGGCACCGATGCGCTGCGTTTCACCTTCGCGGCACTGGCGACCTATGGGCGCACGATCAATTTCGACTTGAAGCGCGCTGAAGGCTACCGGCATTTCTGCAACAAGCTATGGAACGCGGCGCGGTTCGTGCTGACCTGGCAAGCGGAAGTGCCCTCGCCAGAGCATGCAAAGGCTCGCGGCGATTTGATCGAGCCCAGTGCGGTTCTTGATCGACCCACATCTTGGCCAGCTACGCCGGAAGAACAATGGATCATTGGGCGCTTGAGAAATACGCTGACGCGGATCGACGAACATTTCGCCAACTATCGTTTCGACCTGCTCGCTCAGGTGATATACGAATTCGTCTGGAATGAATATTGCGACTGGTTTCTGGAACTCGCCAAACCTTACGTCAACCCCAAGGTAGCAGCCGATCTATCGGGAGAGACCGGCAGCAGCACAAATATCGAGAAACTGATATCTGTCCGGTATACGTTGGTGCATGTCTTAGAAGCGACACTGCGCGCGCTGCATCCGATCACGCCATTTATCACCGAGGAAATCTGGCAATCGGTCGCGCCGCTGCTCGGTTTGAAGGAAACCAGCATTGCGCAGCGCATGTGGCCGCGCGCCGACGAACTACCCGCGGACGACACCGCTGCGAGCGCAGCTATCGAATGGCTGCGTGCGGTGCTGAGCCAGATCCGCCGCATGCGCAGCGAAAACAACATCGCACCATCCGTGTCAATTGAAGTGATCTTCGACGATGGGGCCCCTAATGACATTGCGCTTGTGCATAAATTCGATGAGGCCATCCGCTCCCTAGCCAAGGCGAACGCCATCCGCTTCCTGTATGTGGGCGAGGCCCCCCCAAGGTTCTGCGCACTTGTCACGCTCGGTGAATTGGCAATACGGATTCCACTCGATGGCCTCGTCGACCGCCAAGCCGAGATCGCTCGTCTCGATAAAGAGTTTAAACGTCTTGAAAGTGAAGTTTTGCGGGCTGAGACGAAACTCGCGAACGCAAATTTCACCGCAAATGCTCCACCCGCAGTCGTCTACCAGGAAAGAGAGCGTATCAATCGTTTCTCGATAGAACTAACTCGAATCAAACTGGAACTGCAAAAACTACGGAATGAGCCGCCACCCTGATACAAAAGTAGTTATCCATTTGATCTGAATATAAGCTTCCCGCCCGAAGAATCTATTCGGGCGGCAGCAGTTCCATCGCCATCACGATCGCGTCCTCACGGCCGTGGCGCGCCGGGTAATAGTTCGGGCGCGTGGCGATTTCGTTGAAGCCCAGCCGCTGGTAGAGCCCGACCGCGATCGCATTCGACGGTCGCACCTCGAGAAAAATGCGCTGCACGCGATGCCAGCGTGCGATTTCGATCATGCGCCGCACCAGATGCCGGCCGTAGCCGCGGCCCTGGTGCGTCGGCGCGATGCAGGCGTTGAGCAGATGCGCCTCGCCGGCGGCGACCGAAAGCACGCTGTAACCGACGAGTTCGTCGCCGCGCCGCAGTACCCAGCATTCGTAGCCCGCGCGCAGGCAGTCGCGAAAGATGCCGTGCGTCCACGGGAATTCGTAGGCGGCGGTTTCGAACGCGCTGACCCCGTCGAGATCGCCCACCTGCATCGCATGCAGTTCCAGGCGCGGCTCGCTGAGAATCGCGACCATGTTTAACCTGCCAGCCCACGCAGCCGCTTTGCCAGCGGCTTGAGTGCCTGCCACAGCGCGCGCTTGTCCGCTGCGCTGCCGGGCAGCTGCGCGGGGTCGGCGGTAACCGCGATGGTGGAGGAATTTTGCTGCATTGTGGACAATTGTACACCGAGCGCGCGCGCCATCGCCGCGCCGAGCACGAGATATGCGGGCGCAGATGGCGGCATGGCCAGCGTGCCATGCGCGTCGGCATCGAGCCAATCGACCGCGTCGACCCCGATGGCCTGCGGCAGTTGCGCGAGCAGACGTGCGAGGCGCGCATCGCGACGCACGCCTTGCGCGCAGACGACGACCACGCGCGGCGGCGTGGCGACTTCAGCGGGTGCGTTCGCCGACGCAGACACGGATTGCATCGCGGCAGCGTTCGTGGCCGTGCGCGAACGCAACGCGTAGACATCGACGCCCATCGCCATCAGCATGCGCAGGCGCTCCGCATCAACCATCGTGCGCGCCGCCTTCGAGAGCGACCAGGTCGGTCTGGAATTTCGCGAATGCCGCATCGACCGCAATAGCGAACGCCTGCACGGTCGCGGCCATCGTGTCGCCCGTGGCGACTTGTTCGGCTGCATAGGTCTGCTCGAGCAGGGGTTCGCCGGTGTCCTGCTCGACGCGCATCTCGAACGCGACCGCCGCGATCACGCCCTGCGCCTGCGGCACGCGCTCATATCGCAGAATCCGGCCCCGCACACGCAACGCCTCGACGCTCGCGGGCAGGCGGTCGGACACCAGCGGCGCGATACCGCTGTCGCGCAGGCGATTGGTCAGGCGCTCCTGCAGACCGCGCGAGGGCGGATCGCTCCACATTTGATAGTGGTATGCGCGCAAGGCGCCGGCGTCGGCCGTGGTCGCGTAGATCAGCGCCTGCTCCGCGTACAGGCCTTCGGCGCGAAACGTCTCGACCTCGATCGGCAGCACGGACAACGGTTTTGCCGCGCGCGCCAGCGGCGCAACCGCGGGTAGGCGGAAATAAGTCACGTCGGGCACGCTCGGCGGCGCGCAGGCGCCAAGCAACAGCGTACCAGCGGCCAGAGCCAGAAAGCGCAGTCGCATCATTTGGGTTCTTCCTCGACCTTGTCGCCCTTGGGCGCGAGCAGCAAACGGTTGGGATTCATGCGTACTTCGCGCGCGAACTCGTCGACATTGCGCGAGGCGACTTCCAGGTGCTGGGTGATCGAATCGATGCGCCCGGAAAGTGCAGACATGATGCCGCGCAGGTCGTCGATCGAATCGTGCACACCGGACCGGTTTTCGCGTACCACGCTGTCGATCTGGGTCAACGCGTCCTTGAGCTGGTCCTGGGTCGCACGCAGGTCGTGCGAGAGATCGCGGATGTTGCCGAGGATCGTGCCGATCGCCGCGCGATTCTGTGGCTTGAGCAGATCGTTGACCGATTCGGTGGCGGTGTTGAGCCGCTGCAGCAGCGCGCGCGACTGGTCGATAAGCTCGGGAGTGCTCTTGTCGAGCACCTCGGCGATCGAGGTGACATGCTGCGACAGGTTCTTCACCAGCGGCGCGATCTGGTTGCGCGTCAGGTCGCCCAATTGGATGGCCAGATCGTTCATCGAGGTGAAAAGGTCGGCGTTTTCCATACCGGCAAGCTCGCTGCCCGGCGCGGCGGCTTGCTTGCTCGCGCCTTCACTGATGCCGATCGCGACGTCGGCCAGCAGCCCGGTCGAGGTCAGACGCGCGACGCTGTCTTTTGGGATCGGCCAGTCGCGGCGTACACCGAGCGTGACCTTGTAGCGCGTGCCGGTGACCGCGCGTTCGGGATCAATCGCGCCGACCTGGCCGACGCGATAGCCCTCGTAGAATACCGGCGCGCCGTAACGCAGACCGGTGACGTTGCGGTAATGCACAACGTAGTCGCTGCTCGCGCCGCCGCGCCCGGTGATTGCGACCAGTGCCGCGAGCAGCAGCACGAACGCCACCGCCACGACCACGCCGACCAATACGTAATTCACATTGTCGCGTTGCACGCGCGCTTCTCCTCAAATCCCACCCAGGCGCGGAGCCGACGACGCAACATCATCGGCCGCGATCTCTACGCATGATACACGGGCGTCGGCGTGCTGCGGCGCGAATCCCTGCGCATGCTGCGGAACACATCAGAAAGGCAACTTGTGTTCCGGCGCGGCGAAACCGACCGCCACGCAGCCGACGCCGACATTGACCATGCCGGTAATGCTCATCGGACTTTCGTACACCTTGACCCCGTGCTCCGCGCAGGTGTGCTTGAGCGCGGTGTATCCCCACATGGTTTCCAGCTCGGCCAGATTGCCGCCATAACTTACGCACAGCGCCGGCGTCAGCAGGCCGGCCTGCACTCGCTCCTGCACATAGGCGAACAGCTTGCTCGTGCCCTGATCGAATCCGCGCACCTTGCCGACCGGCCGGGTTTCACCGCGAAAGCCCTGCAGCACCGGCTTGATGTCGAGCGCGCTACCGAGCGTCGCGCCGATCCAGCCGACGCTGTGATCGCCCTTCTTCTGCGCACGTGCGCGCAGATAATAGAGATCGCGCGGAATCATGTAGGCGTACGTGTGCTCGGCGATGAATTCCAGGCGCTCGCGGATCGCGCCGCCCGTGGCGTTTTCGCCGATCATGCGCACCGCCTCGAGTACGCCGATGCCCTGGCCGGCGAACAGATTGCGGCTGTCGACCAGACGCATCACGAACGGACCGGGAACGCCAGCCGCCTTGCGGATCGGCTGGTACTTCTGCAGGATCGCGAAGCCGGCCTGGCGCGCGTTGGCGTAGATCGGGCTGCGCGAGGTGGTGATCGTGTGGCAGAACACGCAGTCGTAGTCGATGACGAGGCGGCTGAGGAACAGATCGGTCACCTTGTCGACCGAAAGCGGTTCGGTCTCCGCGGCATGGCTGTGCGCGCCGAGGTTGTCGGCGAAAAAACGCGCGAGCATGGCAGGATCGCGATCGTCGTCGAACCATTCGCCATCGATACGAATGCGGATCGGCATGATCACGATCCGGTTCTGCGCATAGATCGACGCCGGTAGATCGCAGCACGAATCCACCACAATGCCGTAACGCATACTTCTCCCGGTGCCTGTGCCGTTTCAATGCGGCCGCCGCACAGAATCACGCGAAACGCGGGCCGCATTTGTTGACTTTGTCACATAATACACTCGCTCACTAGCCCACGGCCGCGCTTTCCTCGGTCAGCCGGCGCAGATACGCGTCGGCGTCGACCGGCGTTTCGCGCGGGCGCCGGTTGAGCAGGTCCTGGATGCGCTCGTTGTCCGCGCACTTCACTTTGGCGACCGTATCGGTCAGCAGGATTTCGCCCTGGTCGAGCACGGTGATCGTGTCGGCGATCTTGAACGCGCTTTCCAGTTCGTGGGTGACGACGACGATCGTCATGCGCAAGGCATCGCGCAGGCGCAGGATCAGTTCGTCGAGTTCGGCGGACACTACCGGATCGAGTCCGGCCGAGGGCTCGTCGAAGAACAACAGCTTGGGATCCATCACGATTGCGCGCGCCAACGCGGCGCGCTTGATCATGCCGCCGGACAACTGGCTCGGCATCAGGTCCTGGAAGCCGCCGAGATTGACCACCTCAAGCTTGAGCCGGCTCATGATGCGGATCGTGTTTTCGTCGAGCCGCGTGTGCTCGTGCAACGGCAGCGCGACATTGTCGCCGACGCTCATCGAGGTGAGCAGCGCGCCGCCCTGAAACGACACACCGATCTGTTTGCGCACCGCGAGCATCTCGTTCTCGCTCGCCTTCGCGATATCGACGCCGAGGATCTTGACCGTACCGTCGCGCGGTTTATGCAGGCCCAGCAGATGCCGCAGCAGCGTGCTTTTGCCCGAACCCGAGCCGCCCATGATCACGCGGATCTCGCCGGCGTTCACGTTGAAATCGATGCCGTGCAGAATCCGCCGCCGCCCGTACCAGGCTTCGAGTTGCTCGACTTCGATGAGTGGCGCGGCGGCGTTCATCGATTCAGGAAGAAGCTGAAAATCATGTCCGCGACGATGATGTAGCAGATCGACAACACCACCGCGCGCGTGGTCGCGCGGCCGACGCCCTCGGCGCCGCCGCTGACGGAAAATCCGGTGCTGATGCCGATCAGCGAAATCAGCAGGGCGAATACGAGGGACTTGGCAATACCCTGCCCGACATCGCCCGGCGTGAGCAGGGTCAGCGTTTGCGATATGTATGCGCTCGGCGAGATATTCAGCGCGGGCGAGCTGTACAGCGCGGCGCCGCTGATCGCGACCGCATCGGCGAACACGGTCAGCACGGGCAGCATGACCAGCATCGATATCAGCGCAGGCGCGGCGAGATAACGCACCGGATCGATGCCGATCACCGCGAGCGCATCGACCTCCTGAGACACGCTCATCGAGCCGATGCGCGCGGCGAGCGCGGAACCGGAACGACCGGCGACCAAGATCGCGGTGATCAGCGCGGCGAATTCGCGCGTCACCGATTTTGCCACGGCGACGACGACCTGCGACTGCGCACCGAATTCGCTCAGCGCGGCAATAAACTGGATGCCGAGCATCACGCCGATCACGAACGCCAGCAGGGCGACGATCGGCAGCGCGTCGACGCCAATCTGGCGCATCTGCGCGAACACCATGCGCAGGCGCACCGGCTGCCCGTGCCGCCAGCCGGTGGCGACGAAATAACAGCTTTCCAGCAGCAGCATTCCCGCATGGCCGATGCCGGCGAGCGACTGCACCGTGACGCGGCCTAGGTTTTCGAGTGGGCGGGTGAAATTGGTCAAATGCGGTAGCTCAAATCAAGAAATTTTTCGCCGCGAAAGACGCAAAAGACGCAAAGACAGCGAATGAAATACTTGTTCTTTCCTTCTTCGCGTCTTTTGCGTCTTTCGCGGCGAAATGCTCTGTTCTCGATCATGCCGATCGCGCCGCATCGAGATCCGGGAAAATCGGAAACACACGATCGAGGCGCGCCAGTTGCAACACCGCCATCACCGCCTTGCTGACCGCGACGAGGCCGAACTGCTGCCCCTTGCCGCGCGCATTCTGAAACCCTTCGACCAGGGCGGCGATGCCCGAGGAATCGATGTAACTGACCTCGGACAGCTCGACGCCGACCTTGCCCGTGCTGCGCAGCGCGGCGAGGATCGCCAGACGCACCTGCTGCGACCAGGACAGATCCACCTCGCCCTTCAGGCGCACCAGGATGTAATCGCCCAGCGTTTCGCTGACACATTCGTTGTTCACGTCTCGCTCTCCCCTTTTCTTCTTGCCGCCAGCCGCTTCTGCATGATCAGGACATTGCCCTTGCCGCCCGGCAGCGGCTGCACGTGCCAGGCGTCCATCAATTTGTCGATAAACGCCACGCCCATTCCCCCCGCGCGGCACTCGGACAGGTCGCGCGGCTTGATCCGCGCGGGATCGACCGCCGGCGCCTCGTCGCGCAGCTCGAAGCCAAGCATATCGCGGTCGCGGGTCAAGCGCAGCGCAATGGTTCCCGGTTCGCAGTTCGAATAGCCGTGGCGGATGATATTGGTGGAGGCTTCGTCGACCGCAAGCACAAGCTGGTCGCGCAGCCCCGGCGCGATTTCCTCGCCGTCCAGTGCGCTGCGCAGGGCGGCGCGCACCTTGCGCATTTCCTCGGCGCGCGCAGGAAATTTCAGGTCGAGCAGGGTGTGCGCGGTCGTGCCGCGTGGCTCCTGCAACAGCAAGAATGTCGTGTCGTCGACCAGGCGCAACTTTCTGAGCTCGCCGATCAGCGCGCGCAGGCGCGGCTCGGGCGCAAGGCCGGCATGGCGCGCAATGATCTCGCGCAGGCCGTCGCCGCCGAGCGTGTTGCGCTGCGCGTCGCGCACATCGGTGGCACCGTCGGAAAAAAAGTACAGCGCGCGCGTGCCAAGCGCGACGCGGTGCTGCGCGTAACTCGCCTCGCCGAGTATGCCGAGTGGCGGCCCGTCGGCATGGATTTCCTCGAAATCGACGCCGTCGTGCAGCAGCGCGGGCGGAAACCCCGCGTTGGCGAATTCGACCTCGCGCGTACGTCGGTCGTACTGACCGACCACGGCACAGACGAAACGTCCATTTTGCAGCGTTTTACACAATTCCGCATTGACGCTGGACAGCCACACCGCCGGCGCCGGCGCTTCCTTGCCGGCCCAGCGCAACAGGCTCGCCACGCGCACCATCAGGAAGGCGGCGTCGAGTCCCTTGCCGGAAATGTCGCCGATCAG
>NZ_DATBQK010000037.1:0-12009 GCF_036560865.1 Rudaea sp. | reverse complement strand
ACCAGGTGTGGAAGTACGACACTGCGTTGCCGTGGAACGACGGTACGCTGTCCACGGGTGGCGGCCTGGTGATCAGCGGCAGCACTGATGGTTATCTGCATGCATTCGACGCGAAGAGTGGCAAAGTACTGTGGAAGAGCGCCCAGCTCAGCTCGGGCATTATCGGCGTGCCGACCACGTACAAAGTCGGCGACAAGCAGTACGTCGCGGTGTGGGCTGGTTGGGGTGGCGCGAGTCCGATCTGGGGCGGCGTGATGGCCAACGATCCGGCCGTCAAGGCGATCCCGAAAGGCGGACATCTGTATGTCTTTGCGCTGTAACCAGACTGCGCGCAGCTTTCAGCTCGCAGCAAGCGTGCTCGGCGTGGTGCTCATGCACCGCGCCGAGGCGTTGCCAGCGCTGAAGGTCTGCATCGATCAAGCCAATCCCACGGCGGCGATGGATGCGCGTGTCGCGCGTGCGGCCCTGAAAACGCAGGGCCACGAAATCCAGGAAGTCTTTTTCGTGGGGCATGGCAAGGAAGCGGACGACGGTTTCCCCGTCGGCCGCTTCGCCAAGTTGGCGCAATCGGAATGCGAGTTGATCATGGGCTTTCCGGTGGATGTCAGCAGTCCGCATCTGCCGCCCAACGTGCAGTCGACGCCGGCGTATGCCAGCACCGGCTTCGTGCTGGTGGAGCGCGGCGACGGCGCATCCAAGGAGTTGGGCGAGCTGCCCAAGGGCAGCGAAGTCGGCATCGCCCAGTTAAATACCTGGGCGGGCCTGCTGTACAGCACCCACCCCAATATCGTCATGCATGTCTATGCCGAAGACGCCGACATGCTGGCGGACTTGGAAAATCATCGGATTACCGCGGCGTTGACCTGGCAGCCTCTCTTGCAGGCCTACGAAAAGGAACATGCCGCTCGTCACTCGCGGCTGAGGTCGCACATCCTGCCCGGTGCGCACATGCAATGGGATCTCGTGGCGCTATACGCGCCCGCGTCGCAGGAGGCTGCCGAGATGTTCGGCAAGGGGCTGGACGTCCTGCGCATCGGCGGCAACATGGATGCCTTGATCAAGCCGTATCAGGCTGCGGTCGCGTTGGAACGGACGACGTCGGCGATAACGAGCGAGCGTTGTGCCGATCCGCCGAAGGCCGCAAAGAGCAAGGCCAGGCTGCCCAAGCCACCGGCGTTGTATACCGAAGCGCAAGCAACCGCGGGAGCGACTGCGTACTTCCAGAACTGTTCGATGTGCCACGGCCCTCTGCTCGACGGTCAGCCCGGTGGCTATCCGGGACCGGCACTGAAAGGAGCCGATTTCGCCGATCCGAGCTACGATTTTCACGTCGACGAAATCTTCCACTTCGTGGCGAAGCTGATGCCTGCCGCGACACCGGGCAGTCTGAGCAACGAGCAGAACGTGAACATCATGGCCTACATCCTCAAGCAGAATGGTTATCCGGCCGGCGCCATCGAACTGACCTACGATGGCGCAATGAAATCCAAGGTGCCGATTCGCTATTACGGAAAATAAAGGGTTGTGATTTCGCCGCCGCGTATGATTGCGGTGCAACGTTTACAGGAAAGAACCACATGTCCGCCGCGCCACTGCAAGTCATTGCCACACCGCCAGCGATCGAACTGATCGGCCAGTTGCGTGCCGAACATGGTTCGGTACTGTTTCATCAGTCCGGCGGATGTTGCGACGGTTCGTCGCCGATGTGCTTTCCGCAGAGCGAATTCATGATCGGCGATACCGACGTGCACCTCGGCGAGATCGGCGGCGCGCCGTTCTATATCAGCGGGCCGCAGTTCGAGTACTGGAAGCACACGCAGCTGATCATCGATGTCGTCGAAGGTCGCGGTGGCATGTTTTCGCTGGAAAACGGACGCGGTGTCAGATTCCTTGTGCGCTCGCGGTTGTTTGAAGACGATGAGTTTGATGCGCTGCGCGCCAACGGGCGGCTGTGATGCGCGTGAAGTGTTGCCCTGCGGCGCGCCGGTCGCGGTAGGCACGCGGCCGGCGCGACGCCTCAACATTGGGCAACGCTTGAGTTTCTACCAATGCACTCCGCGCATCAGCGAGGCGAACGCAACTTGTTCGCTGGTCGGCTGCTGATCGAGTTCCGCCCTGCCCTTCATGCCCTTCGCCGCGGGCGAATCGGGGAACAGGCGGAACGCCGTGTTCATGATGATTTCGTACATGCGCGGCGCGAAGGCGTATAGCAGTTGGGCGAAGACGCCGGTACGCGTGGCGATGCGCACGGGGCGCTCGATGATCGCCTCGACGATAAGATCGGCCGCCTCCTCGGGCGTCAGGGTCGGCACCGATTCGTACATCTTGGTCGGCGCGATCATCGGCGTCTTCACCAGCGGCATGTTGATCGTGGTGAAGTTGATGCCGTTGTCGGAGAACTCGGCCTGCGCGCAGCGCGAGAACGCATCGAGCGCGGCCTTGGACGCGACGTATGCCGAGAAACGCGGCGCGTTGGTCAGCACACCGATCGACGAGATATTGATGATGTGGCCGCGATGCTTCGCGGTCATGCCCGGCAGCACGCCCATGATCAGGCGCAGCGAACCGAAATAATTGAGCTGCATCGTGCGCTCGAAGTCGTGGAAGCGGTCGTAGCTCGATGCGATCGCGCGGCGGATCGAACGCCCCGCGTTGTTGATCAGGATATCGACGCCCTTGTGCTCGGCGACGATCTTCGCGACCAGCTCGTCGCAGGATTTCAGCTCGGACAGATCGGCGATATAGGTATGGCAGATACCGCCCGCATCGACGATTTCCTTGCGTGCCGCATCCAGTTCTTCCTGGCCACGCGCACAGATCAGCACCTTGCCACCCGCTGCGGCGATCTTCAGCGCCGCGGCCTTGCCGATGCCCGACGAGCCGCCGGTGATCAGCACATTGCGGCCCTTGACCTTGCCGCCCAGCGAGTGATCGATGAACAGGTCGGGATCGAGGTGGCGCTCCCAGTAGTCCCACAGGCGCCACGCGTAGTCTTCGAGATTCGGCACGCGGATCTTGCTGCCCTTGAGCGCACGTTCGGTTTCGCGTGAGTCGAATTTCGTCGGATAGTTGATCAGCTTCAGCGCCGCCGCCGGAATGCCGAGATCTTTCAGCATGACATTGGTGAAGCGCTTGACCGGCGGCAGACTGCCGAGCGCCTGTTTCACCGCGCCCGGAATGAAGCCGAACATGCGCGCATCGAGGCGCATCGACATCTGCGGCGCGTGGCCGGCATTGGCGAAAATATTGAGTACCTGGCCGATGCGCCGCGGCGCCGGATCGGTGAGATGGAAGCAACCGCCGTCGAGGCCTGGCTTGTGTGCGATGTGGTCCATCGCATCGACGACGAAATCCACCGGCACCATGTTGACGCGGCCGCCTTCGATACCGAGGACCGGCATCCACGGAGGCAGGGTCTCGCGCAGCTTTTTCAGTGTGCGGAAGAAATAGTACGGACCGTCGATCTTGTCGATCTCGCCGGTCTTCGAATGGCCGAGCACCACGGCGGGACGATAGATGCGAAACGGCCGCTTGCTCTCCTTGCGCACGATCGCCTCGGACTCGTGCTTGGTCTTGAAGTATGGATTGTCGAGGTCTTCGGCCTCGGCAAACATGTCTTCACGGAACACGCCCGAATACAGGCCGGCGACGGCGATCGAACTCGTGTGGTGGAAGCAACCTGCCCTGATCTGCTCGGAGAACTGCACCGCGTGGCGCGTGCCGTCGACGTTCGCCGCGTGCTGGCTTTCCGCATCCGCGGCCAGATCGTAAATCGCCGCGAGGTGGAAGTAGTGTTTGACCTTGCTTGCGAGGGCCTTGCGCTGCGCGGGACTGACGCCGAGCGCCGGTTTGGCGAGATCGCCCGTCACTGCGACGAGACGCTTGCCCTCGTCGCCGGCGTGTTCGCGCAATGCGTCGAACTTGTGCTGCGAGCCCTTGCGCACGAGGCAGTAGATCATGCCCTTGCGCGCGAGCAGCTTTTCCACCAGATGGCGGCCGATGAATCCGGTTGCTCCGGTCACGAAATAAGTCATGTCACTCCCCTTTCGGTAAGTTTGATGGATGCACCAAGCCGTCACTGCGCCAAGCCGATAAGATAACGTGCCCGTGCGAATATGCGAAATGCAATGCACAATAGGCATGTGCGCGCCGCCGTGCATTCACGTCGCATTGATTGTTTCGGAAACGCATGCTACAAGGCTCGCGCAGCGCAGCGAGCATCCGGGGAAGGTTATGGCCGATCTGAAAGCGAAATTCGAAAAAGCCGGCGAAGACGTCAAGAAGCTCAAGGAACGTCCCGACAACGACACCCTGCTTAAACTCTACGCACTGTTCAAGCAAGGCTCGGATGGCGATGTCTCCGGCCCGAAACCCGGTTTCTTCGATTTCGTCGGTACGGCCAAGTACGAAGCTTGGGCAAAGCTCAAGGGCACCAAGGCCGAGGACGCGATGCAGAAGTATGTCGATCTGGTGAAGAAGCTCGGCGGCTGATCCGCGGCCGGCCGACGGATTTTTGACCTGCATCATGGCGAGGCAGACGCGCGAGCGCATCCTCGAAGCAAGTCTGGCGATGTTCAACGCGCAAGGCGAGCCGAACGTCACCACCAATCACATCGCCGACGAGCTCGAAATCAGCCCGGGCAATCTCTACTACCACTTCCGCAACAAGGAAAATATCGTCGAGCACATCTTCGCGCGCTACGAGGCGCGCATGGATCAGGCTCTACTCGTGCCCGACCATCGTCTGCCGAATCTCGAAGACGTGTGGTTGCAACTGCATCTCGTGTTCGAGTGCATGTGGGACTATCGCTTTCTGTACCGCGATCTGATCGACATCCTGTCGCGTAACCGCAAGTTGAAGATGCACTTCGCACGCATCCTCACGCGTGCAGCGACGAGCGCCAGCGATGTACTCAAGGGGCTGGCCCAGGGCGGCGTCCTGCGCGCCACCCAGGACGAAATCCGCGCGACCGCGGAAAACGTGCTGCTGGTGACCACCTTCTGGCTAAATTTCAACGCCGTGCGCGGCATGCGCAGCGATCTGGCCCGATCCAATGAAACTCGTACAGACCCCGGCCAGGAAGACCTGACCCACGGCATCTACCAGGTCATGCTGCTGATCGCGCCGTTCCTGCGCGATGCCGAACGCATGCATTTGAATACGCTGGCGCAGGCGTACCGGCGCTGACGGTAAACAAGAAAACGGCCGCACAGGGCGGCCGTTTCTTTCAAACTGGATCCCGTGTCATCGGCCATCCATGGCCTGCACGGGATGACGGCATCCTGCCGTTACTTTGCGGTCTTGAGCTTGCGGCTCAATGCGGCGACCTGGCGGCTGAGCTCCTCGATGTCGCGCTTGGCCGGAATGCCGAGCCGCGCGAGTACGCGCTCCATACCGTTTTCGACGGCCGCGCCGTACTGCGCTACCTGTTTTTCCAGGCGCGCGGTGAACGGGGTGAAAACGCCCATCGCCTGCGCCTGCGTGTCGGCGCTGACTTCGCGAACCATGGTCAGGGTGCGCACCTGCAAATCCTTGCCTTCGTCGATGAAACGCGTGAACAACTCGAGGCCGCGCTTCTGCGCAAGCGAAAATGCGCCAAGGCTTGCGAGCCACAGGCGGCGCGCCTGCTCCGCAGGGGTCTTGATCACGTTCGTCTTGATGTTCTTGATCTGTTTGCCAGCCATTACCTCACCTCTTGCGTTGGAGTGTGAGCAGACCTTAGCGATCCGGGCTAGAACAATCACACTAACTTTTGCCTCGACCGCGTACGCACTCAGCGCAACTTGATCTGATTGCTTTCGTACTTGCGATCGTAGGCGCGCAGCTCGTCGCGGATATGCGCGATGCGCTGGCGGCCGAGTGCGTTGCGCTCCTCGTCGAGCACCGTCGCATCGAGCAGTTCGGCCATGCGCTGCGCGGTCGGCAGCAGCGCGTCCCAGCCATCGAGCGCGGGAATCGGGCCGGGCAGCGCCATGAAGAAACACACGCCGGGCGTGCGCAATTCGTCGATTTCGCGCATGTCGAAATTGCCCGGCTTGAGCATGTTGGCCATGCTGAAAACCGGTCCGGCCTCCGCGCGCCCCGACACGAGCCGGTGGAAAATGCCCTTGTCGCCGAATACGAGCCCGGCTTTTTCCGCCGCGACGATCAGGCTGGCGCCATGAATCGTTTCGCTGGCGCGCGCAGCGACGTACAGCGTGACGATGCGGTCGACCGGCTGTGCCGCGGGACGCACGCCGGGCATCGGGCCCTTGCGCCCCGGCGCGGACTCGTTGCGTTGCTCGGCGATCGCCGAACCCAGTTTATCCAACTCGTTCTGCAGACCCACCTCGAGCTGGCCCTGCGCGGGTAACGTGCCGGCCGCGTCGACATCACCCATCGTCGGCTCGACGCGGTCGCTGCTGTCGTTCTGGAACAGCTTGCGCCGGCCCTGCCCCGGCTTGCGCGGGCGGCCGAAGAAATAGATCAGCGCAAAAATGATTGCGCCGACGATACCGATGATGATGCGCAATTCGCTTGCGTCTAGCGCTGGTCCGTCCATCTGCGACTCCGCTTCGTTTCGATCATGCTCTATTCGTTCAGGCCGCGCCCGCGAGCTTGGCGGCTTCTTCGAGATCCACCTGCACCAGACGCGACACGCCGGGTTCGCGCATGGTAACGCCGCACAGCTGTTGCGCGGCTTCCATCGTCGCCTTGTTATGCGTCACGAACAGGAATTGCACGCGCTCGCTCATTTCGCTCACCAGGCCGGAGAAGCGGCCGACATTGGCCTCGTCCAGCGGCGCGTCGACTTCGTCGAGCAGGCAGAACGGCGCGGGGTTGAGACGAAAGATCGAGAACACCAGGGCAACGGCGCTGAGCGCCTTCTCGCCGCCCGACAGCAACGAGATGTTCGACACACGCTTGCCTGGCGGGCGCGCCATGATCGACACACCGCTGTCAAGCAGGCTTTCGCCGGTGAGCTCCAGATACGCCTGACCACCGCCGAACAGGCGCGGAAACAGTTCCTGCAAGCCCTTGTTGACACGATCGAAGGTGTCCTTGAAGCGCGCGCGTGTTTCCTGATCGATCTTGCGGATCGCGGTTTCGAGCGTTTCCAGCGCGGTGTTCAAATCCGTCGACTGCGCATCAAGATAGGTCTTGCGCTGCGATTGTTCCTCGTACTCGGAAATCGCGGCCAGATTGACCGGTTCGAGGCGCTTGATCTTGGCATCGAGTTCGGCGATCGCGCGCTGCCACTCTTCCGGCTCCGCGCCTTGCGGCAGCGCTTCGAGCACCGCTGCGAGTTCGTGTCCGGCGCCGGTGATGGCTTCATGCAATTGCTGGGCACGCAACTTCAGGCCCTGTGCGGTCAGGCGCTGTTCGGAAATTGCCTCGCGCTGTTGCTGCAGCAGGTGTTCGATGCGATGGCGTTCCTGTTCGTGGCCGCGGAATTCATGATCGTGATCTTCCAGCGCCTTGCGTGCCTCGACCAGCTGCTTGTCGGTCAGCAGGCGCTGGTTGAGGTAGGCCTGGCGCTCGGCTTCGAGATCGCCGAGCGGGATCTGCCCGGATTCAAGTTGCTGCGCGATTTCCGTCTTGCGCGATTCGAGCTGGGCCAGCTGGCCGTGCATGCGCTGCAGCGCCTGTTCGAGCGAAGCGACAGCGGCGCGCCTGGATTCAAGATTGAGCGCCAGTTGATGCACCTGCTCGCCGGCTTCGCGTGCGTTCATGCGCGCTTCCTCGCGCGCTTCGAGCAGACGGCGGCGTTCGCCATCCAGATGCTGCCGGCGTTGCTCGTGGTCGCCCATGCGCGCCACCGCCTCTTCCAGGCGCGCGCGCGCTTCGCGTGTTTGCGTCTGGTCGGCCGTCAGTTTTGCTTCCAGTTCCGTGCTTTCCGTGTCGACGCGCGCAATGCGCGCTTGCGCGCTCTCAAGCTTGCCACGCTGGCTCTGCAGTTGCCCGGCCAGTTCGGCCACGCGGCGATGGCTGACGTAGAGCTCGCGCTGCGCGTCGTCGCGCGTGCGTTCGGCGTCGGCGCGTTGCGTCTTGATCTCCTCGAAGCGCGTGCCGAGAGTTTCCGCGCGCTGCTGCAAGGCGCCGATCTGTTCCTTCAGCGCGTGTATCTCCTTCTCGCGTGCGAGCACACCGGCCTGGCTGCCGCCGCGGCGCAGGACGCGCGCGTAACCGGCGCCGAGCCATTCGCCTGCCGGCGTGATTACCGATTGATGCGCGCCGAGCGTGCCGGCGCGCGCGTGCGCCGCCTCGATCGACTCGGCTGTGTATACATTTGCCAGTATGCGCAGCGCGGAAGTCGGGCCGCGCACGTGCGCCGCGAGCGTGCCCGCCGGCGCGGACAAGTTCTGCCCTGTGGCGACCAGGGTGATATCGGCCTTGCTCGCCTGCGCGAGCTCGTGCAGATAGTCGAACGGCGCGTCGACGAGCACACCTTCGAGCAGACCGGCAAGCACGCTTTCGACCGCGGTTTCCCAGCCGGCCTCGACATCGAGCGCCTCGCCCAGACGCGGCGCCTTGTCCAGGCCGAGCCGTTCCAGCCATTCCTGCGCCGGCGATTTTTCCTGACCGAGCGCTGCATGTTGCAGCGCTTCGAGCGAAGCCAGACGACCCTGCATCGATTGCAGCTGGGTACGTGCGTCGCTGAGCCAGGCGCTGGCCTGATGCTCTTCGCCGGCCAGTTCCTCGTGCTTGTTTTTGCGCTCGTCAAGCAACGAAGTATACGTTTCCACTTTGCCGCGATGTTCGTCGTGATCGGAGGCGAGCTGCTCGGCCGCGGCACTGAGCGTGGTGAAATCCGCAGCCTGTTTTTCTGTGCGCAACGCCTCAAGCCGGCGCCCGGTTTCCATCGACTGGCGATCGAGATAATCCAGGCGCGTGCGTTCGACTTCGGCCGCCTGACCGGAATCCGCGCTCGTTTTTGCGTGCTCGTCCCACTGCGCCTGCCATTCGCTTAGGCTGGTCTCGGCGAGGCGCTGGGCCTCGGCGGTCTGCTCGGCGGCTGCGCGCAGCGTGGCCAGACGCGGCTCGCCTTCGCCAAGCGTAGCGCGCAGGGTTTCGATCTGCTCGTTATCGGCGGCGATATGCTCGCCGAGTTCGGCGCCGGCGCGCTCGGTTTCCTCGCGTGTGCGCTGCAGGCGTTCGCCCAGCTCGCGGTTGTGCTGGATCTGCTGCTCGACGCGCGCGATATCGCCGCCGACGCGGTAGACCTCGGCCTGCACGAGGTTCAGATGCTCGCTCGCGCCCTGATGCGTTTCGCGCAGCGTTTCCAGATGCGTTTCAACCTGGCGCTGATCCGCGACCAGGGCTTCGATGCCGGTTTCCGCGTGCTTCAATGCATCGCTGTGGCCTTCGAGCTCGGTCGACACCGCACGATGGTGCAGACCGCGCAGTTCGGATTCGCGGCGCGCGTAATCGTTCTTCAAATCCTGCCAGCGTGCGGCGGCCTTGGCCTGCCGATTCAGGTGTTCGAGCTGCTTGTCGACTTCCTCGCGTACATCGTTCAGACGCTCCAGGTTCTCGCGCGTCGACTTGATGCGGCTCTCGGTTTCCTTGCGCCGTTCCTTGTATTTGGAAATACCGGCGGCTTCTTCCAGATGGCCGCGCAATTCGTCCGGATGCGCCGAGATGATTTCCGAGATCATGCCCTGCTCGATGATCGAATAGCTGCGAGCGCCCAGGCCGGTACCGAGAAACAGATCGGTGATGTCGCGCCGGCGACAGCGCGCGCCGTTGAGAAAATACTGCGACTGGCCATCGCGGCTGGCGATGCGCTTGACCGAGATCTCGTTGTACTTGGCGTATTCGCCGACGACGAGGCCGTCGGAATTGTCGAAGATCAGCTCCACTGTCGCCGTGCCGACCGGTTTGCGTCCGGCCGAACCGGAAAAGATCACATCGCTCAGTGCGTCGCCGCGCAGGCGGCTCGCCGCGCTCTCGCCCATGACCCAGCGGATCGCATCGATGATATTGGATTTGCCGCAACCGTTTGGACCGACGATGCCGGTCATGTTGGTGGGCAGGTGAAGGACGGTCGGATCGACGAAGGATTTGAAACCGGACAGCTTGATTGTGGTCAGTCGCATCGTTTCTTTTTTTGAAAAGTGCGGTCAGGACGACCGCTGTTTGATTTTCGCGACCGAGGACGATCGCACAAGTTTTCGAAATTCCGTTCGGCGCGCGCCTGCCGATGCAAGCGGGCGCCGCGTTGTAGAGCGCGAGAGCATAAGCTAAGGTGCGCGCCCGTCGCGAAAAATGATCAGCCAGAAGTCCCAGGAGTCAACGGCCATGTCCACAGCCCCCAGCAAAAGTCTGGAAACGTTTCCGAACCCGCAACCGGATCGACAGTATACCATCCGCATGCGCATTCCCGAGTTCACCTGTCTGTGCCCGAAAACCGGCCAGCCGGACTTCGCGATCCTGCATCTGGAATACGTGCCGGAGCAAACCTGTGTCGAGCTCAAATCGCTCAAACTCTACGTGTGGTCGTACCGCAACGAGGGCGCGTTCCACGAAGCGGTGACCAATCAAATGCTCGACGATCTGGTCAAGGCGACACAGCCGCGTTTTATGCGCCTTTCCGCCGAGTTCGGCGTACGCGGTGGCATCTACACCACGGTCGTCGCCGAACATCGTGCGCCGGACTGGATTGCGCCGGCGAAGGTCGAACTGCCCTAGCCTTTGCTTGGCGCCGCAACCGCAGGCGGTGCGGGATTCGCTGCCGGCTTTGGTGGTGCGCCGCCGGGCGGATACTCGATCTTCGCCCGCTTCTTGAGCTGGTCGAGGCGCTCCTCGCCCACTTTCAACGCGAGCGTGCGGCGAATGTTTTCCTTGACCTGATCGAACGGCGGCGGAACGAACGGATTGGCGATGTCGAGTCTGAGGACATGCCAGCCGAACTCGGTCCTGACCGGCGTACGCGTGGTCTCGCCGTTTTTCAGCGTGGCGATCACGCTGCTCAAGGCTGCCGGCAACTGCTCGGGACGCACGCGGGTGAATGCCTTGGCCTGCTTGGCCTTGTCCTTCCAGGTATCGTAGACCTGGGCAAAGGGTTTGCCGGCAAGAAGATCGCCGCTCGCCTTGAGCGCATCGTTTTCATTGTCGAACAGCAATTGGGTGAAGTCGTACTCGAACTTGCTGGCATGGGCGACCTGCGCGTCGTATTCGGACTTGAGCGCCGCGTCGGTCAGCGGTGTTTGTTGCTGCAACTCGATCATCGTCGCCTTGGCCAATGCGGACAGGCGCGCGATTTCGATCTCGGCAGCGAACTGCGGTTTCGCGAACAGCTTGTCGCGTTTGGCCTGTTCGGCCAGCAGCACGTAGTCGGCGAACACGCGCAGTACCTGTTCGCGCTGCTCCGGTTGACTCAGATCGGCGCCGTGCCCGTGCGCGAACGCTTCCAGCAGAACCTGCGGTACAGCCACACCATTGACCGTTTCGGCGACCGGCAGATCGGCGTTCATCTGGATCGGGCGATCTTCGGATCCACTTTGTTGCGCGCATCCGGCAATCAGGATCAGTGAGCACGCGATGACTATATGGCGCATAAAAGTTGTTCCGTTCCGTTCAGATTGGTGTTTCAGGAGACGCCGGCATCATCCGGCGCGCGCGTGTCCAGCGCGAGCGCGTGAATATCGGTTTGCATCAGATCGCCGAGCGCGGCGTAAACGCGTTGGTGCCGACGGATCAGGGGCTGACCGCTGAATGCCGCCGCGACGATGCGCACGCGGAAATGTCCGCGGCCGTCGCGTGCGCCTGCATGGCCCGCATGCTTGTGGCTCTCATCGACGATGTCCAGCGCGGTCGGATTCAGGCCGTACTGCAGGCGCAGACGGATTTGTTCGATTCTCGCGCTTGCGTCCAGCTGCGTTGGCGCGTTCACGGCAGCGTCTTGCGGAATGGACGCACGCTCACTTCGCGGTATACGCCGGCGGCAACGTACGGATCGGCATCGGCCCAGGCCTGTGCCGCGGCGAGATCTTCGAACTCGGCGACGATCAGGCTGCCGCTGAAGC
>NZ_DATBQK010000036.1:0-9097 GCF_036560865.1 Rudaea sp. | reverse complement strand
CGTCCTGAACATAACTTTAGAGAGAGACCTAAGCTACTTTGATTACTCAAATTACGATCCTTCTGCAAGGATCGAGGCTTGGGACGCTCTTGATTCGATGGACTTTAAACATCCATCCCAAGGCGCCCACACAAGTCACCTGCGCACACTGTCAAAGATCGAATTCGTGCAAGATTTTTCGTCTTGCGCCCCTGAGCATTTCGCCCAAGAGAGCCGCCTACTATACAACCATTTTCGGAACCGTCAACACCTTCGAGGAAAAATTTGCCGGTGATTTTGGTTCCAGACCGTTCGACGGTGGCCGGCGGCGGCCGCACGCATCGAAGGGGCGCGAATCCTAACGATATCGATCCAGTTTGGGAAGGGGTTTTACGAAGAATTTTTTGCTTGCGTTCACGTCCGCGACGTGCCTGTTGGTGCGCCGCACCAATTCCCTGAGAATAACCCCGTGTTACGAATCCGCGATCAGCTTCACACGCGCAAAGCCGCGCTTGCCGAGTTGCAACAGGTATTCGCTGCCGCAGAGCAGGGTCAAGTCGCGATCGCCGACGATTTCGCCATCGACGCGCACCGCGCGCTCGCCGAGCTTGCGCAAGGCTTCGGAGGTGCTCGGCGCGAGTCCCACCGCCTTGAGCAACGCGCCAATACGAATGCCCTGCGCAGGCACGCCTAGTGTCTGTACGGGAATATCCTGCGGCACGCCGCCGCCTTGCACGACCTCGTGCCAGTGCCGGATTGCCGCGTCCGCCGCGGCCTGGCCGTGAAAGCGCGCGGTCAATTCCGCCGCCAGTTCCATCTTGCAGTCGCGCGGATTCGCGCCCGCGGCGACCGCCTGGCGCATCTGTGCGATAGCGGCCAGCGACTTGGCGAACGACAGCAGTTCGAAATAGCGCCACATCAGATCGTCGGACAGACGCATCACCTTGCCGAAGATTTCGTTGGCCGGTTCATTGATGCCGATATAGTTGCCGAGCGATTTCGACATCTTGTTGACGCCGTCGGTGCCTTCGAGCAGCGGCATGGTCAGCACGATCTGCGGCGGCTGGCCGGATTCTTCCTGCAGCTGGCGCCCGACCAGCAGATTGAATTTCTGATCGGTGCCGCCGAGTTCGACGTCACATTTGAGCGCGACCGAGTCGTAGCCCTGCACGAGTGGGTACAGAAACTCATGGATCGCGATCGGCTGGCCGCTTTTGTAGCGCTTGTCGAAGTCGTCGCGTTCGAGCATGCGCGCAACGGTGTGCCGGGCGGCGAGCTTGATCATGTCGGCCGCGCTCATCTGGCCGAACCATTCGGAGTTGAAACGCAGTTCGGTGCGCTCGCGATCGAGCACCTTGTAGACCTGCGCGGCGTAGGTTTCGGCATTGGCCAGCACGTCTTCGCGCGTCAGCGGCTTGCGCGTGACGTTCTTGCCGGAGGGATCGCCGATCATGCCGGTGAAGTCGCCGATCAGGAAAATCGCCTGATGCCCCAGGTCCTGGAACTGACGCATCTTGTTCAGCAGTACGGTATGACCCAGATGCAGATCCGGCGCAGTCGGATCGAAGCCGGCCTTGATGCGCAGCGGACGGCCGAGCCGCAGCCGCGCGGCCAGATCCTCCACTTTGATGATTTCATCCGCGCCGCGGCCGATCAAATCCATCGCTGCCTGCACGTCCGGCGCTGCTTTCGAATCGCTCATGAGTACCTCGGAGTATACATTTCCATAATTATCATCGGCGTGGACGAGCGCATGTCGTGCCTGCTTCGTTCAGCTTCGTCGATCTTCGGGTTAATTATTCGTTAACCGCGGAACCAGCCGCAAACCTTTGTAAAATCAGGCGTTGACGAGGGTGGGCTCACTGGTTATGGTACGGCCTGTTTTGCCGGACCCCAACCGTGAATCTGAACGAATCCGATCCAAACGTGCAACGCGACAAGCATGCATCGACCACCGCCCGGCGTGGCAATCTCCACTCCCAACGCACAAAGTGGACATTTATACAAAATACCATAGCCGCGCCGATCTCCTGGCGCCGCGAGCACTGGTTTCTGGCCGGCATCGTCGTCAGCGTGATCGTCATTGCCGGCGCGGTGCTGCCGAACTGGGCCGCCGCAATGCGCGAAAGAAATGCCGCGCTGCCGCCCACGACGCTCGACGTACCGCTGCCGGCATTATCGCCTGACGACAGCGCGCTGTCTGCCGCGATCGATGCGGCGAACAGCGAGCCACTGGTCGACGACACCGGTTGGCAAGTCGTCAACGTGCGCTCCGGCCAGACGCTCGGCGATATTTTCCAGCAGCAAGGACTCGGTGCCGCCGATCTGGCGCGTCTGCTCGACGACCGCAACAACACCTCGGCGCTGCGCAATATCCATCCGGGCCAAGAGTTCGCATTCCTGCGCAATGGCGATGGCTCATTGCATGCGCTGCGCTTCGACCGCGACGAGCATACGCGCGTGATCGCGAGCTTTGCCGCCGACGGCCTGAAACAGACCACGCTGGAGCGCAATATCGAGCGCCGCACCCATGTCGCGCACGGCACGATCGACGGTTCGCTGTACGGCGCCGGCGAAGCGGCCGGCATGAGCGATGCGTTGCTGGCGCAGCTGGCCAACGCGTTCGGTTACGATCTCGACTTCGCCCATGATCTGCGCGATGGCGACAACTTCACCGTGGTCTACGACGACGTCTACCGCGAAGGCGAGCGCCTGCGCGACGGCAACGTCATCGCCGCCACGTTCATCAATCGCGGCAAGCGCTACTCGGCGTTCCGCTTTACCAACCGCGCCGGCGAAACGCTTTATTACACCGAAGACGGGCGGCCATTGCGCAAATCGTTCCTGCGCATGCCGGTTGATTTCGCCAAGGTCACCTCGCGCTTCAGCGCCGCGCGCCTGCATCCGATTCTCGGCACGATGCGCGCGCATCAGGGCGTCGATTTCGCCGCGCCGATCGGCACGCCGATCCACGCCGCCGGCGCCGGCAAGATCGCTTTCCGCGGCTGGCAATCGGGTTATGGCAATGTGGTGATCGTGCAGCACGACGCGCATCACAGCACCCTGTACGGGCATATGTCGCGGTTTGCGACCGAACAGATCGGCCAGCGCGTCGCTCAGGGCCAGACGATCGGGTTTGTCGGCATGACCGGCCTCGCCACCGGCCCGCACGTGCATTACGAATTCCGTGTCGACGGCCAGCATCGCGACCCGCTGACCGTGACCCTGCCCAAGCCCGAGCCGCTGCCGGCTGCCGAGTTCGCGCGCTTCCGCAGTCAGACCCAGCCGATGCTCGCCAAACTCAAGACGCTTGAGGCCACCCAACTCGCGTCGGCAAAATAATCGCGTTGCAGATGTTGTGACCGCCGCGCTGTATCTCGGTCTGATCTCGGGCACCAGCGTCGACGGTATCGATGTCGCACTGGCGACATTCAATCGCAAGCCCAAGCTGCTGGCCAGCTTGGCCTACCCCTATCCCACGCGGCTGCGCGAACGCATTCTCGCGCTCGCGCAGGGCGACGGCCGCATCGCGCTCGACGACCTCGGCGCACTCGATGTCGAGGTCGCCCGCGCCTTTGCCGCTGCCGCAGGCAGACTGCTGCAACGCGAAGATATTGCCGCGGACGCGATCCGCGCGCTCGGCTCGCACGGGCAGACCGTGCGCCATCGGCCGCTCGGCGCGGCGCCGTATACGCTGCAGGTCGGCGATCCGAATGTGATCGCGGAACTGACCGGTATCACGACGGTTGCCGACTTTCGTCGCCGCGATATCGCCGCCGGCGGCCACGGTGCGCCGCTGGCGCCCGCGTTTCATGCGGCCATGCTCGCGCGCGCCGGCGGCACGCGCATCGTGCTCAATCTGGGCGGCATCGCCAATATCACGATCCTGCCAGCGGATGCGAAAAAACCGCTGCGCGGCTTCGACACCGGCCCGGCGAGTTGTCTGCTCGACGCGTGGAGCGAACGTCATCTGGACCGGCCTTTCGACAAGAATGGCGCGTTCGCCGCCTCCGGCCACGTCGATGCGACCCTGCTCGCGCGTCTGCTGTCCGATCCTTACTTTTCCGCGCCGCCGCCGAAAAGCACGGGCCGCGAAGTGTTTCACCTGAGCTGGCTGCAGGCGCATCTGCGCGGCCTTGCGCTCGCGCCCAGAGATGTGCAGGCGACCCTGGTCGCGCTCACCGCGCTGAGCATCGCCGACGCCGTGCGCGCACAGGCGCGCGATGCGCGCGAAGTCTTCGTCTGCGGCGGCGGCGTGCACAACCCGGTGCTGATGGCCGCGCTTGCCGAGGCGCTCGCGCCGCTCCCGATCGCCAGCGTCGCCACGCTCGGCCTCGATCCGGATTTCGTCGAAGCGATGACCTTCGCCTGGCTAGCGCGCGAACGCTTGGAAAACCGCCCCGTGGAAAATGTATACACCGTCACCGGTGCGCGCGGGCCGCGTGTGCTGGGCGGAGTCTATTTCGGCAAGAGCTAGTCGCGCTTTTCCGCGAACACCGCTTGCTCAATCGCGCGAAAGCGCGGCGACAGGTACACAAACAGAATCGCCGCCGGCGCGACAGCAAGCACCGTGATGATGAAGTACATGCCGTAGCCGGTTGCGGTGACGATGCCACCGGCGAAGAAGCCGAGGATTTTCCCGGGTAGATTGACCAGCGAGCTCAACAAGGCGTACTGCGTCGCGGTGTGCTGCCGGTTCACCAGCGACGACAGAAACGCGACCGTCGGCGGCCCGAGAAAACCCAGCGTCAGGTTCTCGCAGGAGATCACCGCCGTGAGCACGAGAAGATTGCCCGGACGGGCGATGAGCCACAAATAAAACAGGTTGCTGCTGCCGCACAACACGATCGCGACGCCGAAGGTGCGCCAGATGCCCCAACGCGCGACGGCTGCACCGCCGACAAAAACGCCGACGATGCCGATCCAGATGCCGTAGATCTTGGTGATCGTTCCGATTTCGGTTTTGGAAAACCCCATGTCGCGATAGAACGGACTCATGATGCCGCCAATCGTCGCCTGCTCAGGAATCTTGAACAGCAGGATGAACAGCAGCGTCACCAGGGCCAGATGCCAACCGTAACGCCGAAAGAAATCGGCGAACGGCTCGACGATGCTCCGGCGCATGGCATCGCTCCAACGGGTCGGCCGCGCGCGCTCGACCTGCGGCTCGGGCGCGAGCAGATTGGCGACGATCGGCAGCAGCATCGCCGTCGCCAGCGCGAGATAAACCCAACTCCATGCGACGTGGTCGGCCAAGATCAGGGCCAGCGCGCCAGAAAGGATCAACCCGATGCGATAGCCCAGGGAATACGTCGCGACCAGCGCACCCTGCGCCTCCAGCGGCGCAATTTCGATGCGGTAAGCGTCCACGGCGATGTCCAGCGTCGCTGCGAAGAGCGCGACCGCCAGCGTGGCGCAGACGAACGGAACCAGCCGCGCCGGTGTCAGCGCCGCCATCGCGACCAGACCCGCGATGACGCCGATCTGCGCGAACAGCAGCCAGCCGCGGCGCAACCCCAGATGCGCAAAACCGGGAATCTGCCAATGGTCGAGCAGCGGCGCCCAGAGGAACTTGAGGGCGTACAACATGCCGGCGCTGGCGATCATCGTGATGTTTTTCAGCTCGATTCCGTTTTCCTTGAGCCAGTACGCAAGCGTGCCGGCGACCAGCAAGAACGGCAGGCCGGACGCAAAGCCGAAGAACAACATCGTCCATGCTGCCGGCTGCGCAAATGCGCGCCATACCGATGGCTTCGCCGCGGCGCTCACGCGTATTCGACGAGATACGGTGCGTGATCGGAGAATCGCGGCGCCGGCGTGATCGAGCAGGCCTTTACTTTTTCACGCAGCGTTGGCGAGACGACCTGGTAATCGATGCGCCAACCGACATTGTTCGCGCGCGCCGCACCGCGATTGGACCACCAGGTGTATTCGACCGCATCGGGTTTGAGCGCGCGGAAACTGTCGACCCAGCCGCGCTGCTTGAACAGCAAATCCAGCCACGCGCGCTCCGCGGGCAGACAGCCGGAATTCTTCTGGTTCGACGACCAGTTCTTGATATCGTCGCGAGTGTGGACGATGTTCCAGTCGCCGCAGATCACGTAGTCGCGGCCGCTCTTGAGCCACGCATCGAAGATCGGCGCAATCCAGTCCATCACCTTGAACTTGAACTGCTGGCGTTCTTCTCCCGACGATCCTGACGGCACGTACAGCGACACTACGCTGAGTTTGCCGAAACGTGCCTCGATATAACGCCCCTCGTCGTCGAACGGCGCCCAGCCCAGTACGGTGCGCACTTCATCGGGTTCACGCTTTGCGTAGATCGCGACGCCGCTGTAGCCTTTTTTCGTCGTCGCATCGCGATAGAAACAATGATGTCCATCGGGACGAAACATCGGGTCGATGAGCTGATCCTCCTGTGCCTTGGTTTCCTGCAGGCAAACCACATCGGCATTCTGCTTTTTCAGCCAGTCGAAAAAGCCCTTGTTCGCGGCGGAGCGGATGCCGTTGGCGTTGAAGGTGAGGATGCGCATGGTTGTCAGCGGTGAGCGGTGAGGTGCAAGAGTAGACGATTCGCCGCGCCAAGTGCACCGTCAGTGACGCGCAGCAGCGCGTCGTGCTGGTGAATTGCTAATATCCGCTCACTGCTCACTGCTCACTGCTCACATGCTCGCCTACCAACGCGACTTCCTCAACCTCGCCCTCGCCAGGAACGCGCTGCGCTTCGGCGAGTTCACGTTGAAGTCCGGGCGCGTGAGTCCGTACTTCTTCAATGCCGGCACGATCGACTCCGGCGCGGCGCTGGGCGCACTCGGCCGCGCGTATGCGCAAGCGGCGCTGAATTCAGGGGTCGAATTCGACATGCTGTTCGGGCCGGCCTACAAGGGTATTTCGCTGGCCACCGCTGCAGCGATCGCGCTTTCCGAAACCACACAGCGCGATGTGCCACTCGCGTTCAATCGCAAGGAAGCCAAGAGTCACGGCGAAGGCGGCGTGCTGATCGGTGCGCCGCTCAAGGGGCGCGTGCTGATCGTCGATGACGTGATCACCGCCGGCACCGCAATCCGCGAATCCATGGCCTTGATCCGCGCGCATGGCGCCACGCCGGCCGGCGTGCTGATTGCGCTCGATCGTCAGGAGCGAGGCCAGGGCGTGTTATCCGCGGTGCAGGAGGTCGAAACCGAGTTCGGCATCTCGGTGATCGCGATTGCGCGCCTTGCGGAACTGTTTGCGCTGATCGCCGAACGGCCCGAGCTCGACACGCAACGCGAGCGGCTCGATGCCTATCGGCGCGCTTATGCCAGTACTTATACTTGACCGCGAACGCCACGGGTTCTGCCCGACGCTCGTATACTTTTGCGAAACGGAGAAAACCGCCATGTCATTGATGCAGAGACTCCTGATCGCGCTTGCGATTGTCGCGACTTCACTGCCGTTGCTGGCAGCGAACACCGGCCAAACACGCTACAAATGGAGGGACGCGCACGGCGGCCTGCATTACACCGACACCTTGCCGGCCGAAGCGCTGCAAAACGGCTACGACGTCGTCGACAAGCAAGGCTATGTCGTCAAGCATGTCGATCGTGCGCGTACCGACGAGGAACGCAAGGCCGATAAGGCGTCAGCGGCGACTCAGGCGTCTGAGCGCAAACAAACGCAGGAGCAGGTCAAGGCGGATCAGCAACTGGTGAGCGCGTACGCCAGTGAGCAGGATCTGCAGGCCGCGCAACAATCGCGTCTCGACGTGATCGACGAGACGATCAAGAACGTACAACTGAGTCAGTCGGACCAGGAAAAAAGCCTCTCCGAACAGCTTGCGCACGCGGCCAGCCTAGAGCGCAACGGCAAACCCGTGCCCTTGCCCGTGCAGCAGCAGATTGAGGTGCTGCGCAAGAACATCTATACGCAGAAAGCATTCATCGCGCGCAAGCAGCAGGAGCGCGTCGACGCCGGGAAAAAGTCGGAAGCTGAAATTGCGCACTATCGGGAAGTGCGCGCAAGGCAATCCGGGGCTACCCAGCCCTGACGCTGCGGCGAAGGCGGTCGCTCAAAACGGCAGCTTGAGCCTGGGGTCCACCGCCAGCAACTGTTTGCGGAACACGGTCTGCACGCGCAGCATCGCAGCCGTGCTGTCGGCATCGAAGCGCAGCACCAGAGCGGGCGTGGTGTTCGATGCGCGCACCAGACCCCAGCCGTCGGGCCAGTCGGCGCGCAGGCCGTCGATGGTGGTCAGGCGCGCACCGTCGAATTTCGCCGCCGTGCGGAAGCGTTCGATGAACACGGAATGCTCGCCTTCGGCCATTTCGATCTTGAGTTCCGGCGTGCTGACGCCCTTGGGCAGCTCATCGAAAATCGCCTGCGGGGTGCGCCCTTCGGGATCACCGGCGAGGATTTCGAGCAGGCGTGCGGCGGCGTAGATGCCGTCGTCGAAACCGTACCAGCGTTCCTTGAAGAAAAAATGTCCGCTCATCTCGCCCGCGAGCGCGGCGTCGGTTTCGCGCATCTTCGCCTTGATCAGCGAATGACCGGTGCGCCACATCAGCGGGCTGCCGCCGGCCTCCAGCACCAGCGCTTGCAGCTTGCCGGTGCATTTCACGTCGTAGATGACGGTCGCACCCGGATTGCGCGAGAGCACGTCCTTGGCGAACAGCATCAACAGGCGATCGGGAAAGATCACCTCGCCCGTTGCGGTGACGACGCCGAGGCGATCGCCGTCGCCGTCGAAAGCCACACCGATGTCGGCGTTCAGTTGCTTGACCGTCACGATCAGATCCTTGAGATTGCGCGGATCGGACGGATCGGGATGATGGTTGGGAAACTTGCCGTCGACCTCGCAGAACAGCGGCACGACTTCCGCACCGATGTTCTCAAGCACCGCCGGCGCGATGGCGCCCGCGATGCCGTTGCCGCAATCGACGACGATCTTGAGCTTGCGTTGCAGCTGCACGTCCGCGGCGATACGGTCGGTATATTCCTGCGCCAGATCGAGCATCCGCAGACCACCTGCGCCGCTGGTGAAATCGCGGTGGACGATGCGCTTGTACAGTTTCTGGATTGCGTCTTCGGACAGCGTCTCGCCACCGAGCACGATCTTGAAGCCGTTGTAGTCGGGCGGATT
>NZ_DATBQK010000035.1:0-11516 GCF_036560865.1 Rudaea sp. | reverse complement strand
ACTTGTCGGCCAAGGCGCAGCTATCGGCGCCGCTCACCGGCGTAAAGTAATCGCACCATGCTGCGCATCCTCCTCGTTGAAGACCAGCGCGATATCGCGGCGAACATCTGGGATTATCTGGAATTTCGCGGCTTCGTCATGGATCACGCCGCCGACGGCGCGAACGGTCTGCGCATGGCGCTGGGCGGTGTTTACGACGTGATCGTCCTCGATCTGGGCCTGCCCAAGCTCGACGGCATCGATCTGTGCCGCGCACTGCGCGAGGCCGGCCACAATACGCCGGTACTGATGCTCACCGCGCGCGATACCCTGCAGGATAAATTGATCGGTTTCGCCGAGGGCGCCGACGACTATGTCGTGAAACCCTTCGCGATGAAGGAGCTCGAGGCGCGCATCCGCGCACTCTATCGCCGCGGGCGTCTGCAGCACGGCGATCTGCTGCACGTCGCCGACCTGACCCTGGATCCGGTCAAGCTCACGGTCGAGCGCGCCGGACAGACGCTCAATCTGACCCGCGCCGGTTTCGTCCTGCTCGAAACCCTGATGCGGCGTGCGCCGAATCTCGTGCGCCACAACGATCTCGCGCATGCGCTGTGGGGCGAGGGCGGCGGCGATATCGCGACCCTGCATACGCATTTTTCCGTGCTGCGTTCGGCGATCGACCGGCCGTTCGAGACGCGCCTGCTGCATACTGTGCACGGTTTCGGTTATCGCATCGCGGAACACGCGGAGGCGTAATCCACACACGCAGGTTCGCTTCGCACTCGACACACGGGGTCGCAAAACCATGACGACGCGCGTCAAGCTCAGCCTGCGCACTCGTGTTGCGATCGCATTCGCCGCGCTCGGCTGCGTCGTCAGCATCTGTTTGGCGCTGATCGCGGTGCATTTCTCCGACGCTTACGTCAATCGCGTTGTCACCGAGATGCTGCGCGTCGAAGGCGAATTTCTGCGCGACCGCTATGCCGAGGACAGCCTCCCGCCGCATCCGCACACCCTGCATTTTTATACTTTTCTGCGCGCTCTCGACGCGCCGGGCGGCGCAATCAGCGCAACCGAAGCAAGTGTTGGCACCGTCAGTGACGTGCCGCCGGCGGAGATGGAAAAACTTGCGCCGGGCGGCCCCTACGAAATCGAAAGCGACGGGCCCGAACGCTACGTTTCGATTTACGACGTCGCCGGTCATCGTCTGTACGTGGTGCTCGAGATGGGTCTGGAAGGCGCACGCGAACGCCGCCTTATGCGCGACCTGATTGCGCTCGTGGTTTTCGGTACAGCGTTGTCGGCCTGGCTGGGCTGGTTCTGGGGCGGACGCGCGATCGACCCGGTGCGTCGACTCGCGCAGCGGGTGGATGTGCTCGAACCCTCGCGCCGCGGCGTGGTCGAACTCGCACCGGATTTCGCCAACGACGAAGTCGGCACGCTCGCCCAGGCGTTCGACCGCTATCAGCAGAAGCTCTACGAATACGTGCGCCGCGAGCGCACGTTCACCGCCGACGCGAGCCACGAATTGCGCACGCCGCTCGCGGTGATCCGCGGCGCGATCGAAGTGCTGATGGACGCGGGCAACTGCGATGCAGCGACCGCGACGCGCCTTAAACGCATACAGCGCGGCGCCGACGAATTGCGCGATCTGCTCGACGCACTGCTCGTGCTCGCGCGCAGCGACGAGGCCGAGGCCAACGAAGGCAGAACGCCCGATCTGGACGCGCTGGTCGGCGGCCTGCTCAGCGAACGCGCCGATGCGCTGCGCGAGAAGCACCTGCTGCTCGAACGCGAAGGCGTGCCCGCCGTGGCGATCGCCGCGCCGCAGAAGGTTCTGCGCGTGATCATCGGCAATCTGCTGCGTGCGGTCACCCAGTTCGCCGACGGCGGCATCCTGCGCGTGAAGGTGGCGCCCGATGCGTTCAGCGTCGCCCACGAGAGTGCCGTGCCCGCCGCGGATTCAAACAAGTCGGCGCGCGCCGCTCTCGACACGCGCGAATACGCGCTGGGCCTGGGCATGATCAGCCGCGTCTGCGAACGCTGGGGCTGGGCGCTGGACGAAAGCGTCGATGCGAACGGCGGACACGCTTTCGTCCTGCGCTTTAGTTGATCCTTACGGTGCCGGCGGCGGCAAGGTCATGCTCGCCGGATGCAGGAAATAGAAGCCGATCGCGATCACGATCAGATAAGCGAGCAGGATGAAGGTCCAACCCATATTGTGGCGGATCACGTCGCCTTCCCTGCGCACGAACTTGCTCGTCGACACGCCCACGCTCGCAGTCTGCGGCGCGATCGGCTTGCCGATCTCCGCGCCGACCGAGTTCAGGGTCGGCAGCAGCAGCGGCGGAAATCCGAGTTGCACACCGACCAGGGCCTGGAACTTGCCGAACATCGCATTCGTCGAGGTATTGGATCCCGACAGTGCTACGCCGATAAAGCCGAGGATCGGGGCGACGATGATGAAGGCCGTACCCAGGGTCGAGAAGCCTTTCGCCAGCGACGACGCCATGCCGGAAAAATTGAACACATAGGCGAGGCCGAAGATGAATACGCCGACCAGCAGCGCGCCCCACATCTGCTGGAAGGTTTTGCGGAATATCTCGCCGACCAGCTTGCCGTTCAATTTGCCGATCGCGGCGAGCCAGATCGCGACCAGAATCCACGAGGCCAGAATCGCGGTGCCGCCGACCCAGGGCGCGAACTTGAACGCGGCGGTGATATTGGTCTTGATTTCCGGCGCGCTCGCGACCACCTGGGTCGTGAACCAGGTGACTTTTGGCAGCGGCGACCACGGTCCGGTCCATGCGGTGACGACAACGAGCAGGATCACGAACGGCATCCAGGCCTGCAGCACGTCGGCCGGCTTGAGGCCGTGGTCCTCGTTGCCTTTCGCCAGCGCTGCGGCATCCAGCGGCACGCCGCCGTAGCCGAGCACGGTCTTCGGCTGCCAGAACTTGAGCAGCAGCAGCAGGGAGGCGAAGCAGACGATTGCGCCGGTCACGTCGGGCAGATACGGCCCGAGGTATACCGCGACCGGATACTGGCCGGCGATATAACCGAGCGAGCCGACCACGGCGAGCGGCCACGCGCTCAACATGCCCTGCTTGCCCGAGACGAGGTAGAGCAGCACCCACGGCGGCAAGAGCGCGAGCACCGCGACCACCGAACCGACCGAACCCGACAGCGCGAGCAGCGGATATCCGGTCACCGCCGCCAGCGCGATGATCGGTGCGCCGAGCGCGCCGTACGACACCGGCGCGTTGTTCGCGATCGCCGCGACGCGGATTGCGTTGAGATCGGAAATGCCCAGCGAAATCAGGATCGGCGCAACCACCGCCCACGGATAGCCGAAGCCGACCAGACCTTCGAGCAGCGCGCCGAATGCCCAGGCGAACAGCATCGTCTGCACGCGCACATCGAGACTGCCCTGCGCAATGAGCCAGCGCCGGAAATTCTCGAACAGGCCGGTCAGCGACAGGGTGTTGAACAGGATCAGGCCCCAGAAGGTAATCCAGTCCACGTTCCACACTCCGGTGGCCGAACCATTGAGATAGGCCTGCGTGCCGACATCGACCGGCATCTGCCACACCCACACGGCGAGCGCGAAGGTGAGAATCGAACCGGCGAGCACGGCAATCCATGCCGGTGTGCGGAACACCGCGAGCAGCACGAGCAGGAAGACAACGGGAATCAGGGCGACGAGACAGGTAAGCGTGAGATTGTTGAGCGGGTCGATCAATTGCGTGAACATGGTTTCTCCCTCGGCGTTGGGACGCGGGCGCTGCGGATTTTGCACCGCGGGCGCCGCGGCGCCAGTATATTTTTATATTTTGTGCAGAGCGACGTCCGCTGTCGTACCACCGTCCCCTGGTGCGCTGGAACCAAAGCTGCGCATGTATACCCCCACGCGGGCGACATGTCACCTGTCCGTTCGGCCAATTCCAGCGCTGCGGCTGCACGCATCGGCATTCCGGTTTAGGATGAAGCGTATCTGGCGATGACGCCGAAGCCCGCCCTGAGGCAGTGACGATATGAATCGGTCCGCCAATGCTGCAGCAGCGCCTGATTTGGCCGGACGGCAGCAGCAGCTTGCGCGCTCGCTCGGCGCAGTTTTGCCGGCCGCCAGCCTGCTGTTCCGCCCCGAGCAGACCGTGCCGTTCGATTGCGACGGCCTGGCCGCGTTCCGGCAGACGCCGCTGGCGGTCGCACTGCCGGAAACCGAACAGCAGGTGTGTCGGATTCTGCGCATCTGCCGCGAACTGCGCGTGCCGGTTGTCGCGCGCGGTGCGGGCACCGGGTTGTCCGGCGGCGCGATGCCGTGTGCCGACGGTATCGTGCTGTCGCTGGCGAAATTGAACCGCATCCTTGAACTCGACCCGGTCGCCTGCATCGCGCGCGTGCAGCCGGGCGTGCGCAATCTCGCCGTGTCGGAAGCCGCTGCGCCGTACGGCTTGTACTACGCGCCGGATCCGTCCTCGCAAATCGCCTGCACGATCGGCGGCAACGTCGCCGAGAATTCCGGCGGCGTGCATTGCCTCAAATACGGACTGACGATCCACAACGTGCTTGGCCTGCGCGGCTACACGGTCGACGGCGAAGCGATCACGCTCGGCGGCAGCATGCTGGATGCGCCGGGCCTCGACCTGCTCGCGCTCGCAATCGGCTCCGAAGGCATGCTGATCGTGGTCACCGAGGTCACCCTCAAGCTGGTGCCGAAGCCGCAGCTGGCACAGGTGGTGATGGCCTCGTTCGATGACGTGGTCAAGGCCGGCGACGCGGTCGCGGCGATCGTTGCGGCGGGCATCATTCCGGCGGGGCTCGAGATGATGGATCGCAAGGCGACCAATGCGGTCGAACCGTTCGTCAAGGCCGGCTACGATTTGCACGCCGCCGCGATCCTGCTTGCCGAATCCGACGGCACGCCCGAGGAAGTCGCCGACGAAATCGGCGAAATGGAACGCGTGCTCAAGGCGGCCGGTTCGATCGCCTGCACGGTCTCGCAATCGGAAAGCGAGCGTCAACGCTTCTGGTCGGGCCGCAAGAACGCGTTTCCCGCCGCGGGCCGCGTCTCGCCCGACTATTACTGCATGGACGGCACGATTCCGCGCAAGCATCTGGGCCACGTGCTGCGCGCGATCGAGCGGATGGAGGAAAAGTATACTTTGCGCTGCATGAACGTGTTCCATGCCGGCGACGGCAACCTGCACCCGCTGATCCTGTTCGACGCCAACCAGCCTGGCGAATGGGAACGCGCGGACCGCTTCGGCGCCGATATTCTCGAACTCTGCGTCAAGCTCGGCGGCACGATCACCGGCGAACACGGCGTCGGCATCGAGAAGATCAATTCGATGTGCGTGCAGTTTTCTGCGGCCGAGTGCGCGGCGTTCTTCGGCGTCAAGCACGCCTTCGATGCGCACGATCTGCTCAATCCGGGCAAGGCGATTCCAACGCTCGCGCGTTGCGCGGAATACGGACGCATGCATGTGCATCGCGGCGCGTTGCCGTTCGCCGACTTGCCGCGCTTCTGACAGTGGACGCAGCGCTGGCCAATCTGCGCGAACGCATCGTCGCTGCCAATAAGACGCGGACGCCATTGCGCCTGCGCGGCGCCGGCACCAAGGATTTCTATGGCGAAGCGCTGGCCGGCGAAATCCTCGACACGCGCGAGCACGCCGGCATCGTCAATTACGAGCCGTCCGAACTCGTGATCACCGCGCGCTGCGGCACGCCGTTGTCCGAGATCGAACGCGCACTCGCGGCGCAGGGACAATTCCTGCCGTTCGAGCCGCCCGCATTCGGCGGCGATCCGACCATCGGCGGCGTGGCCGCCGCCGGACTGTCCGGCCCGCGCCGCGCGAGCGCAGGTGCGCTGCGCGATTTCGTGCTTGGCGTGGCCTTGCTCGATGCGCAAGGCGAGCTGCTGTATTTCGGCGGCCAGGTGATGAAGAACGTCGCGGGTTTCGATGTCTCGCGCCTGCTGTGCGGATCGCTCGGCGTGCTCGGCCTGATCGCCGAGGTCTCGCTCAAGGTGCTGCCGCGGCCGCGTGTAGAAACGACCCTGCGTTTCGAATGCAGTGCCGCGCAGGCATTCGAGCATTGCAATCGCTGGCGTGCGCAAGCGCTGCCGATTTCGGCGACATCCTGGTACGCGGGTAGCCTATGTGTGCGCCTGTCGGGATCGGCCAGCGCGCTGCGCGCCGCGCGTGCAACGCTCGGCGGGGAAACACAGGACGCAGGCCAAGCGCAAGCATGGTGGCAGGATTTGCGCGATCAGACGCATGCGTTTTTTCACCACGCGCGCGGCGCTCGTCTGTGGCGTTTGTCGCTGCCGGCGACGGCGGCTCTGGAGATTTCCGGCGGCGATCTGCTCGAGTGGTCCGGCGCCTTGCGCTGGCTGTGGAGCGATGCGCCGGCCAGCGCCATCCGCGGCGTCGCGGAAAAGCTCGGCGGCACGGCGACGATCTGGCGCGGCGTACGCGATGCGTCGATGTTCCATCCGCTTGCGCCGCTCAATCTCGAATTGCACAAGCGGCTGAAGACGCAGTTCGATCCGCACGGCATCTTCAATCGCGGTCGACTGGTCGCGGAGTTCTGAGCATGGAGACGCATCTCGCCGACTGGATCAAGGGCACGCCGACCGGCGCCGAGGCGGAATCCATTTTGCGCACTTGTGTGCATTGTGGATTTTGCAACGCGACCTGCCCAACCTATCAATTGCTCGGCGACGAGCTCGACGGGCCGCGCGGACGCATCTATCAGATCAAGCGCATGCTCGAGGGCGAAGCACCGAGCCGTTCGACCCAGCAGCATCTGGATCGCTGCCTGACCTGCCGCAATTGCGAAACGACCTGCCCGTCCGGCGTCGAATACGGGCGGCTGGTCGATATCGGCCGCGCCGCGGTCGACGAGCGCGTGCGCCGGCCCTTGCGCGAGCGCCTGCAGCGCGCAGTGTTGCGTGGCGCGCTCACGCGACGCTGGATTTTCGATCCGCTGACCCGCCTGGGCCGCACACTGCGTCCGCTGATGCCGGCAACCTTGCGCAGCAAGCTGCCGCCGCTGCGCGCCGCTGGCGCGTGGCCGAGTCGAACGCAGGCGCGCAAGGTGCTGCTGCTCAACGGCTGCGTGCAGCCGGCATTGATTCCGGCGATCGATGCCGCGACCGCACGTGTGCTCGACGCAGTCGGCGTCGAGGCGATCGTCGAGTCGCGCTCCGGCTGCTGTGGCGCTATCGATTTTCATCTGAGCGCGCAGGTGCAAGCGCAGGAGCACGCGCGGCGCAATATCGATGCGTGGTGGCTGCATATCGTCGAAGGTGGCATCGAGGCGATCGTCATCAATGCCTCGGGTTGCGGCGCGATGGTCAAGGACTATGCACATCTGTTGCACGACGATCCGGCATACGCGGAGAAAGCGCAGCGCGTCGTCGCCTTGACGCGCGACCTGGCCGAATATCTGCCGACGTTGCTGCAGCCGTTGATCGCGAGTAAACCAATCGTGTTACCGGATAATCTTCGCCGAGTCGCTTTCCATCCACCGTGCACCTTGCAGCATGCGCTGAAGATCCGCGGCACGGTCGAAGCCTTGCTCACGGCGTTCGGCGCGGAGCTCGTGCCGGTGCAGGAGGCGCATCTGTGCTGCGGCTCGGCCGGCACCTACTCGATCCTGCAGTCCGAGCTATCCGTACGCCTGCGCGAACGCAAGCTCGACAACCTGCAGCGCGAACGGCCGGCGATGATTTTGTCGGCGAATATCGGCTGCCTGTCGCAGCTCGAAGGCGCGGCCGCGGTGCCGGTGCGGCATTGGATCGAATGGATCGATACGGTATTGCACGACAGTCAAACGCGACACCAGAGTGTCTGACCTTGCGCCCAATTTCACCCGGCACTAACACGCTTCAGGGTATAGTTGCTGACCGCGCAGCGCTTAGGGGCGCACAAGGGAACGCGACAATGTCAGCCAGCGATGAAAACGCAAGCCCAGCGAGTGATGTCTCGCGCTGGCGACGCAGGCTGAGCGGCTACCGCACGCCCAACGCAGGGCGCGGTGTCTACGAACTCGCGATCACCGCAATACCGTTCACCCTCGCCTGGGTGCTCATGTACTGGGCGTTGACGCGCGGGCACATCTGGCTTTACCTGCTGCTGGCCTTGCCTGCCGCCGGTCTGCTGATCCGTCTTTTCCTGATTCAGCACGATTGCGGCCACCGCGCCTTTTTTGCGAACCGAAGAGTCAACGACTGGGTCGGTCGCGCGATCAGCGTGGTGACCCTGATGCCCTACGATCATTGGCGCCACGGTCACGCGATTCATCACGCCACCTCCGGCAATCTCGCCCAGCGTGGCGTCGGCGATGTCGATACGTTGACGGTCGCCGAGTATCTCGCGCGTACGCGCTGGACGCGACTGCGCTATCGCGCCTACCGGCATCCGGCCGTGATGTTCGGCATCGGCCCGGTTTTTCTTTTCGTGTTGCAGAGCCGCCTGCCGGCGGGCCGCATGCGCGACGGATGGCGGCCGTGGGCGAGCACGATGGGCACCAATGCCGCAGTCGCCGCCGTGATCGGCCTGCTGATCTGGGTCGTCGGTGTGCAGACGTTTCTGTTGGTCCACGCACCCATCATGCTGCTCGGCGCCACGATCGGCGTGTGGCTGTTTTACGTGCAGCATCAGTTCGAGCGCACGTACTGGGCCAAAGGCGAAACCTGGAACGTGCACGAAGCCGCGCTGCACGGCAGCTCACACTACGATCTGCCGCCGGTGCTGCGCTGGTTTACCGCCAACATCGGCATGCACCATGTGCATCACCTGTCCAGCCTGATTCCGTACTATCGCCTACCCGACGTGCTGCGCGATCACCCCGAGCTGCGCGATGTCGGTCGCCTGACCCTGCTGCAAAGTTTGAAGTCCGTGCGCTTGGTGTTGTGGGACGAAGAGAGTCGGCGGCTGATCTCTTTCAAAGAGCTGCGGCTGGGTGGACGGTTGAGGCTCGCGCAAGCTGCGTGAAGCTGCCGCAGTAAATATGGGTCACGCGCGTTCGGACACGGTCCAATCCGCACATAGCAACTCCGCCTGCCGAAGCACCGTCTGCATGGCCGCATCCTGAAGGTCCGGCGGATAGCCGTACTTGTTGAGAATACGTTTCACGAGCACGCGGATTCTCGCGCGGGCGCCTTCGCGGTACTGCCAATCGATCGTGGCACTGCTGCGAACCTTCGTGATGAGTTCGGTCGCAATGACTTTCAGCTTGTCATCGCCCATGACCTGGCGCGCGCTGCCGTTGGTCGCGAGCGCATCGTAGAACGCGACTTCATCATCGCTCAAACCGAGTTCGGCGCCGCGCTTGTTTGCGGCTTCCATTTCCTTCGCAAGCTTGATCAACTCATCGATCACTTCCTGCGTCGCGATCGCGCGGTTGTGATAGGCATTGAGCGCTTTCTTGAGTTTTTCGCTGAACAGTTGCGACTGGACGAGATTGTGCTTTGACTGCGTCTTGATCTCGTCCTTCAGCAGTTTCGCCAGCAGCTCTGCTGCGACATTCTTGTACTTGAGCCCACGCACCTCGGCGAGGAATTGGTCGGACAGGATGCTGATGTCCGGCTTCGGCAATCCCGCAGCGGTGAAGACATCGATCACCTGTCCATCGGCGACGATGGCCTTGGAGACCAGCTGGCGCACGGCTGCTTCCAGCTGCTCGGGTGTCTTGCGATTGGCCGTCTCCTGCTTGTTGAGCGCGGCTTGTACGGTCTGGTAGAAGGAAATGTCATCGCGGATTGCGGTTGCTTCTGTGCTGGCGGCGCACAGCGCGAATGCGCGTGACAAGTCGGTGACGACCTGGACGAAGCGCGGCTTGCCGTTTTCCTGTTCGAGAATGCGTTCCTGCGCCGCCGGGATCAGCGCGAGGCGCTCGATCGGCGTGCCCGTCGTCCATTTCGACCAGTCGCAGCCGTGCAACATGTCGCCCGCGATGCCGTGTTTTTCCAGCATCACCGCAATGGCCTGGGCGATGTCGTAGGTCGGGTCGCCCTTGCCGCCGCTTTCGGTGTAGGTCGCCAGCGCGCGTTTCAACTGATCGGCAAGGCCGAGGTAATCGACGACCAGGCCGCCGGACTTCTGCCGGAACACGCGGTTCACGCGCGCGATCGCCTGCATCAGACCGTGGCCTTGCATTGGCTTGTCCGCATACATTGTCTGCAGGTTCGGCGCATCGAAGCCTGTCAGCCACATGTCGCGCACGATCACGATGCGGAATGGATCTTTAGCGTCCTTGAATCGGTTCGCGAGTTTGCGGCGCTTGTCCTTGCTGCGAATGTGCGGTTGCCATGCAGGCCCATCGGCGGCGCCGCCCGTCATCACTACCTTGACGATGCAGTCCTTGCCTTTCTCCGCTTCGGCGGTGTCTTCCTTTGTGCTGGCCCATTGCGGTCGCAGCTTGATGATTGCGTCATGCAATTCCACGCAGATGCGCCGGCTCATGCACACGACCATCGCTTTGCCACCGGTCGCCTCAAAGCGCTTCTCGAAATGCGTCACGAGGTCGGCGGCGATGATGGCAATACGCTTGGGATCGCCGACGAGTGCTTCGAGCGCGGCCCATTTGGTCTTGAGCTTCTCGCGACTCGTCTGTTCTTCGCCCTCGGTGATCTCATCGAACTCCGCATCGAGTTCCGAGAGCTGCGCCGCGTTCAAGCCGAGCTTGGCGATACGGCTCTCGTAGTAAATGGGTACCGTAGCTTTGTCCGCGACCGCGCGCTGGATGTCGTAAATACTGATGTAATCGCCGAACACCGCACGCGTGTTGGCATCGGTTTTCTCGATTGGCGTACCGGTGAACCCGATGAAGGATCCGCGAGGAAGCGCATCGCGCATATGCCGCGCCAAGCCATCGATCAGATCGTATTGGCTGCGATGCGCTTCGTCGGCGATGACGACGATATTTCGACGCATGCTCAGCGACGGCATCTTCTCGCCCTTCTCGGGCAGGAATTTCTGGATCGTCGTGAACACCACGCCGCCGCTCGCCACGGACAGCAATTCGCGCAGCTTGTCGCGGCTGGCTGCCTGCACCGGCATCTGGCCGAGAATATCGTGGCAACGCTGGAACTGACCGAACAACTGGTCATCGAGATCGTTGCGATCAGTGAGCACGACCAGCGTCGGGTTTTGCATCGCCGGCTGGCGGATGATGCGCCCGGCGTAGAACAGCATCGAAAAACTCTTGCCGCTGCCTTGGGTATGCCAGACCACGCCGGCGCGGCGATCTCCCGGCTGGCCACCGTGCATACGACCGGCCCAATATTCGCCACGTTCTTCGGCCGAGCGCATGCCGCTCGCGCGCAGCGTTTCCTCCACCGCCGCGTTCACTGCGTGAAATTGGTGATAGCCCGCGATGATCTTGTGCAGCGCGCCGCTATCGGCGTCTTCCTCGAACGCGATGAAATGCTGCAGCAGGTCGAGAAAACGCCGGCGCTCAAACACGCCGCGCACCATCACTTCAAGTTCCAGCATCGACTTCGGCGCGTCGCGCTCGCCCTC
>NZ_DATBQK010000034.1:0-65398 GCF_036560865.1 Rudaea sp. | reverse complement strand
GATGGAACACTATGTGGAACCGCACAACAGCGATGAACCGCGCATCACGATCGCTTTCAACGCGCTGGAAGGCTAGACACAGTGCGCAACACCGAGGCTCGGCCGGGATTAGCCGCGGGCGAATCTCATCATCGGCGTTTTTCTGCATAAAACTTTTGGTCGAAATGCGAATTACCGTTCCATGCCTCCGCAAATGTCTCCTGTCCACGATGTTGCTCATTTCGTGGTGCGCGAATGCGCTGAGCGCTGAAGATCCGCCTTCCTCGCCAAAGGATTCGGTGCCGATTGTCGATGTGCAACTGGGGAAACCGATCTATCTCGGCGCCGGCGGCGATTCCTGGGATCCGACGTGGGCGCAGGACGACAACCTCTATGCGGCGGTCAACGATGGCGCCGGTTTTGGCACCGTAAAAGAGAATATCGGCTTCAACAAAATTGTTGGAGACAACCCTTTGCGTCTCACCGGACAGACGCAAGACTCCATGAGCGAATACGGCGTGATGAATGCGCCGATCGCAACGGAGGGGCGGAACTGGAAAAGCGGCGGAAGCATTTCCATAGATGGCGTCTTGTATATGTCGATTGGCATGGATCGCTATGTCGATGCCACCTACGCAGGAAGACAGACCAGAATCAATTCGAGTATCGTCAAGTCGAGCGATCATGGTCTGACCTGGAGCAGAGCGATAGCCGAAAATCTCAACAAGCCGATGTTTCCAGGCATGCGGTTTGCGACACCGTTTTTCATCCACTATGGCAAGGAATACGAAGCGGCAACGGTGGACAACGCGGATCGTTACGTCTATGCCACGGCCAACAACGGATTTTGGGACAACGGCGACAACTACATTCTCGGGCGCGTCTTGAGATCGAAAATCAACGCGCTCAATGCAGCGGATTGGACCTTCTACAAAGGCGGAGATGGCTTGCTGGATGCGAGCTGGAGCGATGACGTCGACAAGGCCGTATTCATCATCGATGCCCCGCGGCAATGCGGCGAGGGCGGCGTTACTTATCTGCCAGGGTTGAAGCGCTATGTCATGGCGGCTTGGTACTATCCCGTCGGTAACGGTCACGCCGGGGAAATTCAATCGACCGAGTTTGCGTTTTACGAGTCACCAACTCCCTGGGGGCCTTGGAACAAAATCAAGAGCATCCCGATCAAGCCTCAAGGATGGTACATCCCGAGAGTCTTGTCCAAATTTCAAACTCGATCCGGCAAGGATCTTCAGGCCTACATCGCCGTCGCCGGAGATTGGAGAAACCCGAAGTACTATCGGTACACGATGGTGCCGGTGAAATTTGTGACGGCTTCTGCGAAGCCAGTTGTAAATGCGCGTCCTTCGGCCGATTAGTCGAATAGGACTATTCGTGCGTACTCAACGTCACTCTGCGTTCTGGCGGCTGGGCACCACATCGAACGCGACGGTGAGACGCGTCTGCTCGCTGGAAAAAGGCACCGTGCCGTGCCAGAAATACGACGGAAACAGCACGAGCATCCCCACTCCGGGGCGTATCGCATGTTCGCTTCGCAATGCCGGAATCGTAGCGATGCTCGGTTCGCCGAACGTAAGAACCCCATCCTGACTTTGAGTATTGGCCATGCTGTCGGGTAGATCGATATAGCAGGCCGAGGAGATCCAGCCGCGCGGATGCACATGGCTGTTGTGATAGCCCGACGTGCGCAGTTTGACCGACCAGCTGCCGTTGAAGCGCCAGCTTCCGTTGTTGCGGCGACGCAGTGGGCCGAAACCGTGACCGATATGCGCGAGATAATTACGAATCGGCGCAGCGAAGGTTTTGAACAGCGCTTGAATCGCCGGGTCCGGATTGCGCGTCAGGTCTTCGGTCGTCTCGGTGCCGTGACGCAGCGACTGGAACAACAGCGGATGACCATGCGGGTTGTGCAGGCGATCGAGACTGCGTTTCAAGTCGGCGAAAAAACTGGCGAGATCAGTCCAAGACGGTGGCGCTTCGAGTTGCTGTGGCAAAACCAGCTGCGCGTAGTCGCAAAACTCCGCGTAGCGCTCATCGCCGAGCAGGCGCCAGGCAGTCGTTTGCAGCGCAATCAGGTATTGATCGTCGGGAGCGTTGGCCAGCAGCGTATCGCAATGGGGTAGCGCGCCGCGCGCATCGCCGATGCCCAACTGCGCAGCGACCATCAGCTTGCGTGCCGCCGTATCGGACGGCGAGGCGCGCAACGCGCGCTCGGCCAAGGTCAATGCGATTGCCGGGTCGAATTCCAGCGCTGAAAGACCCGCGCGCACCAGCAACGCGGGCGCGGCCTGCGCGTGCGCGGCTTGCGCAGCCAGACAAGCGTAAGCGGCGCGCGCGTCGCCGGCGCCCTGCAGGATGGCGGCTTTGGCCGCCCACAGCGCGTCGTCGTTGGCAAATGTTTGCAGGGCCCGATCCAGCGTCGCGGTAGCCTGCGCGCTGTCGCCGGTGCGCATCCAGATCAGGCGGGCGAGATTGCTTTGTGCATCGGCCATCCGTGGTTCCAGCCGCAGGCAATCGCGCAGGGTGGCTTCCGCGCGCTCGAAGGCGCCGAGCGCAATCAAGGTGCGCGCATGGGTGTTGTACAGCGCTGCGGTTTTGTGCCCACGCGCGAGCACGTCGCGGGCGACGCGCTCGGCCTCGGCAGGTTCGGCCGCGACATCGAGCGCAATCGCCAACGCATGCGCGGCGGCAAGGTTGTCGGGCGCGGCGGCGACAATGCGCCGACAGTCGGTGACAGCTTCGTGATGACGCCCGAGCGCGGCGAGCGCGGCAATATGTTGCGCAGCCAGCTCCGCATCGGCTTTGCCGCCGACACAAAACGGCGCAGCGACGGCAAGTGCCTGTGCCGGACGCTGCAGATCGTTGTAATGGCGCGCAAGGAGCAGCGCAGCGCGCGGATACGGCGGCGAGCCTGCGACCGCACGCTGCAGCAGCGCTTCGGCTTCGGCGCCGCGGCCGCTGCTGAGCAGCAGCTCGCCCAGGGTTGCCAGCGTCGGCATCCAGTCTGGATCGCGTGCAAGTGCCTCGCGCAAAAGTTTTTCCGCGCCGGCCGCATCGCCGAGCGCCTGCTTCGCGCCGGCGAGCAGACGCTGCGCTTCGACGAAATCGGGATTGTCGACGACGATGGTTTCGAGCTGCTCGTGCGCGATGCGGAAATCGCCGGTTTGCAACAACGCGCTGACGCGCCGCATTGCGTCGATCAGTGTTTGAGAGACCATGGCCATGTCGTATTTTAGCCGTGATTCCCGCATGCTTTTGGAATCCAATGACTTTGCTTCGCCTGTCGCAAACGTGACGCCGGATTCCCGCCAAGACGTGCGGGAACTACGATCTGGCACCGGATCTCGTCCGGCCCAGCCACTCTCAGATCGCCTTACGCGTCAGCCTCACTTTGCCGCTGGTGTCGCGATCGATCGTGATGTCGAAACGCTTGCCGCGGAACGTGACGTTCTGCAGCGTCAGCGATTTCCACTCTGGCGGCAGCACCGGCGCATAGGCCTCGACTAGGCCGCGCTCCTCGAGACGCAGGCCGCTGAGACCGAAGATCAGGCTCTGCAGGAATCCGCCCGACCCGGTCAGGAAGTAGCCGGTGTTGTTGTCCGAGGTTTCCGGGCGCACGTTGAACGGCCCCTTGAACATGTCGTCGGCCGCGTTGCGCAACACCCAGCGCGTTGTCTCCGCGACATCACCGAGCGCGGCCGCGGCGATGCCGATCGGCGCGGCGCCCATCGTGCTCGGTATGCGTTCCGAGGCTTCGCGTGGATCGACGGCGAACGCGAAATCGTTGCGCCGCACCTGCGCGCTCATCGATGCGTCGAGCGACGGAAATGCGAGGAAGGTCAGGTCGCTGCCGCCTTCATCGTGTTTCACCGATTCATCCATGTCGAGGTGGCGATTTGCCGTCGCGGAAAACGGCACGTAGAGCTTCGCCGCGATATCCGCCCAACGCGAGTCGGGCTTGGCGCCGACCAGCGCCGCCGCCGCGACGGCGATGTTCAAGGCCTTCGCCGCCTCAAGATTCGTGAACGTGTCGTTCGGTACGTCGTAGTAATTTTCCTCGACCGACGTGACGTGCTCGATGTCGTAGCGTTGCATTTTTTCGTTGTACGTTGCGCGGCTGGCCCAGAATTCGGCGACGTTGCGGATCACCGGCCAGCCGTCGGCACGCAGCCATTTCAGATCGTGCGTCGCCAGCCAGTACTGCCACTGTGCGATCGCCACGTCGGCATTGACGTGGATCTCGCTGCGGCTGAGGATCCATGCCGCATGCAGGATCTGCTCGGTACCATTCTCCGGGTCGGCCTCCCACGGATACTTCGCGCCTTGAAAGCCGGCGTCGCGCGCGCGCTGTTGCGCCGCCGGCAGCGTACGGCTGCGAAACATGACCAGCGACTTCGCATACTGCGGATGCTGCAGCAGCAGCGCCGGAAACATCCATGAATCGCTGTCCCAGAAGACGTGGCCGACATAGCCCGGTGTCATCGCGCAGGCGCCGATCGACCATGCCGTATCCGGCGCGATGTTCGACAAGAGGTAATAAAGATCCGAGTGCACGACGCGCTGCACCTTCGGATCGCCGTCGATATGGATATCGGATTTCCACAGTTGTGCCCACGCCGACTTGTGCGCATCGAGCAACGCCGTAAAGCCCTGGCTGCGCGCGGCCGTGGCCAGCGCGGCGTCGGCACGAGCATCGCCGCCCCAGCCTTCGCGGGAGGTGGCGACAAATTTGGTAAATGTATACGTTTCTCCTTTGTGCACCGCGACGCGCAGATCGAGTGCGAGTCGATAGTCGTTCTTGACCAGCTTGACCTCGACCGGTGTCAGGCCTTTCGGCAGGCCGATCGCAGCCGCCTGCGCCATCGCCAGGCCCTGTTCGGCGCGGCCGTCGAGCCACAGCGTGAGATCGTTGCTGTCGCCATCGTCGGCGAGCACGTGCGTGTCGCCGTGATACCACTCGGCGGCGCGATCCGCTGTCGCCGGCGGAATTGCATCGAGAACCAGGTTGTGCGCGGCAATAACGAGCGGCAGTTCGTCGCCGGTCAGTTTCGCCAGCGGCAGGCGTGGCTGGTATGGTGCCCACAGATTCAACGCGAACGACAGCTGCACTTCGCCATCGAATTCCGGCGTGATCGATAGCTGGCTTGCCGCCAGATGCGGTGACGCCTGGCTGACCATGGTTACGACCTCGACGCGCGTGGCCTTGCCGTGGTCCAGGTAGCGGTAGCTCGTGGTCAGCGTCGCGTCGTACATGTTCAGGACTTGGTGGTAGTCCTCGAACACGGAGGGTGTCAGGCGCACCTGGTTCATCCAGACGTGATCACCGCCGATCGGGCCGGTGCTGTAGTCGATCTCGGTCCAGCCTGGAATCGCGGCCGGGCGCGAGATATCGTCCTTCGCGTAATCCATGAAGGCGACCATGTAGGCAAGATTGCCCTCGCTGCCGCGCGGCGCGGTCATCGTCGAGATGAAGCCGTTGGCGAGTTGGCCGGGAAAGTAGTTGTCGAAGTCCTTGGCACTCGCCGTGAGCAGAAAGCTCGGATCGGTTGCGCAGAAAGCCTGCGTCGACAAACAAGCCGCAATAAGCGAAAGGCAGGTGAGGCAAGGTTTCATGGCTACTCCTGGGGTTTCCCTTCTCCCGCTGGGAGAAGGTGCCGAAGGCGGATGAGGGAAGGGTGTTCAAGCTCGCTGGCGCTGGAATGATCGCGACATTCTTCCCTCACCCGTCGCGCTGCGCGCGCCGACCTTTCCCGGCGGGAGAGGTGGGCTCACACCGCCTTGCGCGTGAGTTTGGTTTTGCCGTTCGCATCGCGCGCGACCGTGATGTCGTAATGCTTGCCGCGGAAGCTGATGTGCTTGAGGGTCAGCGATTTCCACTCCGGCGGCAGGGCCGGCGCATAGGCTTCGGTCAGGCCGTTGTCGTCGATGCGCAGGCCGGTAAGCCCGTAGACGAAGCTCTGCACGAAGCCGGCCGAGGTCGCGAGGATGTAGCCGGCGTTGTTGGCGACAGTCTCGGTGCGCACATTGAACGGCGGCTTGAGGAAGCCGACCAGATTGCGCTGGATCCACTCACCGGCTGCTTTCGCATCGCCCACTTCGGCGGCGGCCACGGCGAGCATGACCATCATCATCTCGTTCGGATCGTCGCCATGGACCTTGAGTTCGTTGAGCTGGAAGTCGAAATCGTTCTTGCGCACTTGCGGCGACATCGGCAGGTCGAGATTCGGATACATCAGCCACGCCAGCGACGAGCCCATCCAGGTGATCTTGTCGTGCGGCACGCTTTCGTCGAAATCCAGATGGCGCTGCTCGGACTCCTTGAACGGGATGTACATCTTGCCGGCGACGTCGGCCCACTTCGGATCGGCTTTCTCGTCGACGATCTTCGCCGCCGCGACCGCGATATTCAGCGCCTTGCGCGCGGCCGCATTGGTGAACGAATCGTTGGGTACGTCGTTGTAGGCCTCGTCCGGGGAGGTGACGTGGTGGATCTCATAGCGGTCGTGATCCTTGTCGTAGGTGACGCGGCTCACCCAGAACTGCGCGACCCCGGAAATCACCGGCCAGCCGTATTGTTTGAGCCAGGTCTTGTCGTCGCTGGCGAGATAATACTGCCACTGCGCGATCGCGATATCGGCGTTGACGTGGATTTCGCGATAGACCTCGTAGGCGAAATGCGGCGTGTGATCCACGCCGGTTTCCGGATCCGACTCCCACGGGTACATGGTGCCTTCCACGCCGTACTGCTTCGCGCGCGCGCGTGCTGGTTGCATTGTGCGCTGGCGGAACATCACGATTGGCTTGGCGCGCTCCGGGTGCAGCAACAGCAGGGAAGGGAATACCCAGGAGTCCGAATCCCAGAACGCATGGCCGGCATAGTTGGGCGTCAGCGCGCAGGCACCCATCGGCCACGCGGTACCGACCGTAGTATTCGACAGCAGGTAGTACAGGTCGGAGTGAATCGCCTTCTGCACGTTCGCGTCGCCGTCGACCAAAATGTCGGACTTCCACAGCTCATGCCACGCGGCTTGATGTGCGGCGAGCAGCTTGTCGAAGCCGGTCGCGCGCGCGGCCTTGGCGAGATCGAGCGTTGCCTTCGCGTCGCCGCCCCAGTTCTCGCGCGACATCGCGATGTACTTGGTAAAAGTATAGGTTTTACCCTTTTCCACTTTGGCGGTCAGATTCAGCGACAGTTTGTACGCGCCTTTTTCGAGCTTCATGTCCTCGATGTTGAGTCCGGGCGGCAGGGAAATCGCCGCGGCCTCGGCCATCGACAGACCTTGTTCGGCGCGACCGTCCAGCCACAAGGTCAGGTCCTTGGCATCGCCATCCGCACCAGAGACATGCGTCACGCCGTGGTACCAGACCGCGTCGCGGTCGGACATCGGAATCGGCTTGTTGTCGAGCGTCTGCCCGCTGGCGATAACCGCGGCGATCATCTCGTCGCCGGTCATCTTGCCGATCGGGAAGCGTGGCGCATGTTCGCTCCACAGACGGATCGGAAAGGTGAGCTGCACGCTGCCGTCGAACTGCGGCGTAATCGACAAATGCGTCGCAGCGAGATGGTTTGCGGCCTGACTGACGAAGGTGGTGACCTTCACATCGGTGGACTTGTTCGCGTAGACGAAGCGATAGCTGGTCGTCAGCGTGGCGTCGTGCATGTTCAGCGTCTGCGTGTAGTCGGCGAAAATCTGCGGTGCCAGCCGCGTCGAATTGAGCCAGCCGCCGCCGGGGTTGTAGTCGATCTCGCTCCAGCCGGGAATCGCCGCGGGACGCGCGATATCGTCCTTGGCGTAATCCATGAACGCGACCATGTACGCCATGTTGCCCTCGGTGCCGCGCGCCGAGGTCATCGTCGAGAAATAACCGTTGGCGAGATAGCTCGGGAAGTAGGTGTCGAAGTCCTTCGCTGTGCCGGTAAGCAGGAAGCCCGGTTCGGAGTCGGCGAACGCTGGCGCGGCGAAAGCGGCGACGATCAGGGAAAGGCAAGTGATGCTGAGATTGCGAAGTTTCATGAGTACTCCTGCTACGGCGTTGCCGCACTGACTCGGCTCAGGGTCATGTAGCTACCCTTGTCGAACCGGACCTTGATTTGATCGGCGCTGATTTCGGATTTTCGTATGGGCATGATTTGCGCGTTGCCGGACACGCCGGAAGATTCGGAATGGATTTCGGCGATTTGCTCGTTGGCACCGCCGGGATTCGCATCCCCACCCGCCGCATGAAGATCTGCGCGGGGCGGCTGTACCATCCAGAAAACCAGGTGGCCATTTTCCTCCAGCGTATACCTCTCGGTTACGTTATTTGCGGGTGAGCGACTTGCCGCAATGCTCTTGACGACATGCACGTGTTCGCATTTTTCGTCGCACATGCCCAGGATCACCACGCTGCCGCTGTCCGCCTTGAAGGCGTGAACCTCCACGACATCGCCCTTGCTCAGCACGGTCACGGATTGCACGATTGACGGATTGTCCTTGAACAGGGCGAAGTCCGTGGGCACCGCCGCTGAGGCCGAGACAGACACGACCAGAGATACGAGCCCTGCGCCGAAACTTCGAAGTTTCATGACGTTCACTACTCGGATGCTATTTCGCCGCGAGTTTGACCGCTACCGGCCCGTTCGTACCCGCACCGTCGCGATCGGTCTCGCGCTTGAACAGGAACAGGGTTACCAGCAGCAGGGTCATCGGCGCGAGTGAGAAATAGAACGCGTGAATGCCGTCGAAGGCGGCGAACACGCGTGCCGTGATGTACGAACCCAGGGTGCCGCCAAGCGCGGAGAACACCACGATCAAACCGGTCATCGCCGCATGCTGCGGCTTGGGCAACGAGCTCAAGGCGACCGAATTGATGACCGGATAGATCGGCGCCATCAGCAGTCCGAGCAGCGGAATCAGATAGGCCGCGACCGGCGCGTTGAACCAGCCGATGTCGGCCCGCGCGACCACATCGCGCGCCAGCGGTAAGACTACGACCACGAGCACGCCCATGCCGACCACACACACGTTCAGCAGCCGGTACCACGACACGCGCTTGAGCACGATGCCCGCGCTGATGCGGCCGAGCGCGGTCATGCCGGCAAGGATGCTGGCGAACTGGATGCTCATTGCGTTCGGCAGCTTGAGGATTTCGTTGTTGAAAGTCGGCAGCCAGGTACCGAAGCTCTGTTCGATCAGCACGTACAGAAATGCCGAGGCGAGGAATACGTAGACCAGCGGGCGCAGAAACAGGCGCAGCATTTCTGCCAGCGAATCGGCGAACGAATTGTTGTGACCTTCCGCATGCGCGGCGCTCTCGTCGAGCTGACCGGTCGCGAGCAGCACGAACACAAATGCGCAGAGGCCGGCGATCACCCAGTACACGTTCATCCACGCCGGATTGCCCGGGTTTGCGGAATCGACATAGGCGCTGAACAGCCAGTTGCCGGCGAGCACGCCGACCATGAACAGGCCTTCGATGGTATTTGTCAGACGCGAATGCGCGGTCTTGTCCGCGGTGAGCAGGCCGATCGACGAATACACCGAGACCTTGGTCAGGGCGAACGAGATACCGATGCAGGCAAACAGCAGCTTGGTGGTAACGAAGGAAGGATACAGCGGCATCAGCATGCAGGCGCCGCCGACGATCACCAGCGCGAGCATCATCGAACGCCGATAACCGAGCAGCGGCAGAAACGAGGCGACAACGAAGGAGACGAAGGCGATCGTCAAGTCTTTATAGCGTTCGAGCGAGCTGGCGTCCGGCTTGTCGATACCGAACGTGGCGATCGACTGCAGGATCACCGTGCCGACACTGTTGAGCAGAATCGCGAACACGATGTAGATCAGGGCCAGCGCGGCGATCATGCGGAATCGTTTCATGGCGACCTGCTTTGGTGGTGTGACTTGGGCGCGTTGCAGCACCAGGCCATTCTAGAGTCCCGGAGCCGGCGCCGCACGTCGCGCCGGTTCCGGATTTCCCCGGGGAAAAAAACGGCCCGGATCGCCGTTGGAGGAACGATCCGGGCCGCAGGGGGGCAACGCCTAGAACTTGTATTTCGCCTGGATATTGATTTCGCGGCCTTCGATCGAACGCGCCAGCAGAATGCCGCCGGGGCCGGTCGGGTTGCCGGCAACACGCGCATTGCCTTCGGTGAGGCCGATCTCGTTGCTCAGGTTCGTGCCCTGCACGCGGAACTGCCAGTTCTGGCCGTAGTTGGCGACGATGCCGAAGTCCCACGTTTGATACGCACCCAGCGGTGCCAGGCCGGTCTGGTCTTCGTAGCGCTGGCCGACATGGGTGTAGGTCACGAACGGCATGATATCGCCCCAATCCATCACGAACCTGTAGCTCGGCGTGATCATGTAGCGCAGCTTCGGCTGGCGCTGCAGCGGTTGGCCGTCGAAATTGACCGAGAGCGGCTTGCCGTCGACATCCGTCACTGTGATAAAGCCATTTTGATGTGAGTAGTGACCGTCCTGATAGGCGACCAGCGTGTCGATCTTCAGATTCTCGACCGGCGTGAACACGCCGTGGAAATTCACGCCTTTGGTGTCCGCGCCGAAGATCGATGTGCATTGCGGGTTGGTGCTGGTCACCGGTTGGCTGTTGCAACCGAGCGGCACATTGTTGTTGTCGGTATAGCTGTAGGTCAAACCGGTGAACTGGCGGTGGTAGGCGCTGATATCCAGATAGACAAACTCCGACTGGTATTTGAACCCGCCTTCGAAGTTGCGGATCTTCTGCAGCGGAGAAAAGTTGCCGCCCGAACCGCGAATGCCGTTATCGAAATCGTTGAAGTGGCCGCCGCTCGAAACGCGGGCGTAGGCACTCATGTTGTCGGCGATCTCGTAGTTCACGCCGGCGGTGAACGACGGATGGGTCTTGTTGTAGTTGAGATGGGTGTAGGTGCCGTCGCAGATCTGCGCGGTATTGTCGTACAGGGTCAACGGATTTCCGTCCAGGTCGATGTTCTTCTGATTGCAGGTGTACTGATCGACGTCCATGTTCTCGACGCGGCCGGCGATATCGAACAGCCAGCGATCCAGCTTCCAGGAATCGGCCAGGTAGAACGCCTGGTTGTCGCCGGTGCCGTGTTCCAGAATGTTGTAACCCTGACCGTAACTGATGATGCCTTGCGGATTGGTAATGAAGTGCGTGTTGCCGCCTTGCACATAGCTCAACGGAATTGGTTGGGCATTAGGCGTATTGGTCATCAACATCGGGTTGCCGAGCGACCAGTTATCCCGGTCTGTGTAGTGGGCCAGATACACGCCGGCGGTCAGCGTGTTGCCGTCGAAGATTTCCTTGCTCAGACGGAAATCGTTGTTGAGATTGGTCAGGTGTTTCTGGATGAGCCACCAGCCTTGCTGAATCACGCTCTGGTTGAGGCCGTAGGCGCCGGAGTTGATGTTGGTACTTACCGGATATGCGTTGCCGTTCGGCGTGGTCAGGTAATTGCCGTCGATCGGCTGGTTGCCGCTATCGCAGAAACCGGAGGCTTGACCGCCCGACCAGTTGCAGCCGTAGAGGAAATAGCCCAGCGGCTTGGGATTCGGGCCTGAGAACAGCGCGTTGGTGTTGAGATTGCCGGTGTCGTAAAGGAATTTGTCCGAAACCGACCAGCCGCCGAATTCGGCATCGTAGTTGCCGCCGAAGAAATTCAAATTGCCACCGCGTCCATTGGCGAGATTGGCCTGCTCCGTACCGCCGGCCGGATTGACGAGGGTGACGTTCTGGATGGCCTTGCTGCCGTAGGTGTCGGTCAGTGCGTTGAAGCCCGGGTAGAGTGAAAATTTGCCGCTGCTATTCTCTAACAACGGCGTCGGCACCATGAACTGGTTCTTGTCGTCGAGCTTGCGCGCCCACAGCATGATCGAGCCGTTATCCAGATCGTGGGTCAGGGTTGCGGTCAGCTGACCGCCTTCGTCGGCCTTGAATTGCGGCGAGCGTACGCCATCGGACGTACGCCAGAAACCACCAACGCTTGCGTACCAGCCGTCGGCGAGCTTGAAGCCATAGAAGCCATCGACGCGCCACAAACCTTCGTCACCGTACGTCATGCCGATCGAGCCGGATGGCTCGGATGTGCCTTGTCTGAGGATGAAGTTGGCCGTCGCGCCCATTTGACCCGCGCCATACACGACGCCCGGACCGGTCTGGACGATTTCGACGCGTTCGATCGTGTCGTCGAGGCGCAGAAACGAGCTCGAATCCATGAACGACAGCGAAGACATGCCATACAGCGGTGAACCTTGCACCATATTGGTGAAGAACGGCGCGTCGCCGCCGCCAGGGAAGCCGGCGATTTCGATATTCGCGCCGGTCTGGCCACCCGAGGATTCCGGCCAGATGCCCGGGGAGATCTTGAGTATGTCGGCCGTGCTCTTCGGGTTGGCCTCCTTGATCTGCTCGGCGTTGGCTGCAGTAATCTGGTAACTGGCGTCGATCTTCTTCAGGCCACCCGCGGTGGCCGTGCCGGTCACCACGATGCCTTCCAGCGATTGGGTGTCGGATTTTGCGGCAGCGTTTTCCCTGCCGCCCACGGTGGCGGTGGCCGGCGGGCTGGCGGCAGGCGCTTGCGCTTGCGCATCGGCTGCTGCGTCCGCAGCGAAGACATACGGCGTCAATGCCGTCAGGATTGCTGTGGTCAGAGCAAGTCTGATTAGTTTGGGTTGGTTCATGGCTGTCCCTCCTCAAAGGTGGTTTACGAACACCGGTTTCACTTCTTTACCGCTGGCCTGCGGATAGATTCATCCGCAAGTTCGCGGTGGTCAGGTTCACGATTACTGTGGTACGACGAAATCCTTCAGATTGAATTGCTGCAGATCGGGCAGTACCGCGTCGGCCGCAACGAGTATGCGCGCATCGCCGATGCCCAGCGCCGTCATGCCCGCCGCCTTGATCGCGGCAACTCCAGCTTGCGCATCCTCGATGCCGATGCATGCGGCAGGGTTGACGCCCAGCGCGGCGGCGGCGCGCTGGAAGATTTCCGGATCGGGTTTGGCGCGTGCGATCGTCGCCGAATCGACGATGTGATCGAAAAGCTGCGCCACGCCCAGACGTTCGACGAGTTCGCCGGCACTGCGGCTGGCCGAAGCCAACGCAATCTTCAACCCGGCCGCGCGTGCAGCAAGCAATGCGGCGTGCGCTCCCGGCAGCAGATCGTCCGCCGAAAACGTTGCGATGGCGGCGCGGTAGTAGCCATTCTTGCGATCGGCCAGTTCCTGCTTCTGTGCATTTGTATACTTGCTCGCCGCGGCGCCGAGCACGATCTCGAGCGAGGCGGCGCGATCGACGCCCTTGAGCTTCTCGCCGATGCCGTCGTCCCAGGGCAGGCCGAGTTCGCCGGCGAGGCGTTTCCATGCAGCCTGATGCAGATGCGCGGTGTCGGCAATCACCCCGTCGAGGTCGAAGATCAGCGCCTTGAATCGGCCCGGGAACGCCGGCGCATGGTTGGTCAGCGCGCGCGTCTGCGCAGTGCCGCATACGAGCGTCAGGCGTTCGCCCGCATGAGCGATGTCCAGCGGCGCGCCTTCGGCGAGCAGATAGTGCGCCGCTTGCGCATCCACCGTGATCGTGAGCCGCCGGCCTTGCCAGACGATGCAGAAGCGATAGTCGTGCCAGGCCGACGGCAGGATCGGATCGAAGCCGAGCCGCCCGGCGTGCACGCGCAAGCCACCGAAGCCCCAGGCGAACGCCAGCCAGCTTCCTCCCATCGCGGCCATGTGCGCGCCGTGATTCGCGTTCGCGTGCAGGTCGTCGAGATCGACGCGCAGCGTCTCGTGGAAAAAACGCAGAGCCTGATCCGCATGGCCGACTTCCGCGGCGAGGATCGCGAAGGTCGACGCGGACAGCGTCGAATCGTGTACGGTGATCTTCTCGTAATAATCGAAGCTGCGCCGCTTGGTGGCGCGATCGAGGTTATCGCCGGCGAGGACGAGAGCGAGCAGCGCATCGGCCTGCTTGCACACCTGGTAGCGGTACAGGGTCAGCGGATGATGGTGCATCAGCAGCGGATATTTTTCCGGCGGCGTGCCGGCGAAATCCCACACCGCCTTGTCGAGGAAGGTGTCGTCCTGCGCGACGATGCCGAGCCTGGCGTCGAATGGCAGATACATCGCGTCGGCGGCGCGTGCGAAGGCGGCGAGCTCGGTCTTGTCGAAGCCGAGCTTCGCGGCGAGCGCGGCGTAAACGGCGGGTGCCGTCGACTCGAGTTCGCGCGTGGCCGTCAGCATATAGCGCAGATGTTCCTGCGCCATGCGGTTGGTGTAATAGTTGTTGTCGATCAGCGCGGTGTATTCGTCAGGCCCGGTTACGGCGTCGATGCAGAACGCACCGCCACGACGCGCATTGAAATGGCCGATCTGCAGCCAGATGCGCGCGGTTTCGATCAGCATTTCCACGCCGACCCCGGCGAGGAACGCGCGGTCGTCGCTGGCCTCGACGTAGAGCTTGATCGCGAACGCAACCGCCGCGTTGATGTGATATTGCGCGGAACCGCTCGGATAGTGCGCCGAGCATTCGTCGCCTTCGATCGTGCGCCACGGATACAGCGCGCCGCGCGCATGCCCCATCTCGCGCGCATGCGCACGCGCACGGTCGAGCGCGCGGAAGCGCCAGATCAGACTCGGTTGCATGAGTTCGGGTGCGGTGAACGCGAGCGCCGGCAGGACGAAGGTTTCCGAATCCCAGAACGCATGGCCTTCGTAACCCTCGCCGGTCAGGCCCTTGGCGGCGATACCGTTGCGGCCGTCGCGGCCGACCGATTGGAAAATGTGGAAAAGGCTAAAATGCAGCGCCTGCTCGTCGGCCTTGCCCTGATCGGCATCGCGACTGTTGATCGAGATCGCGGCATCGCGCCAGAACGCGGCGAATTCGCCCGCCTGTGCCTGCGCGAGCTTGTCGAACCCGGCAGCGGTGGCCGCGTCGAGCGTCGCGCTGGCGGCGGCGTGCAGGTCTTCGGCGGAGCCGGTCGCGCCCGGCTGGGTCCACGCATAGGCGACGAATTTCTCCAAAGTGATCTCGCCGCCCGCCCGAATCTCGCCTGCATAGGTCTGCGACGCGCTGTGCGTATCGGCGCTGGCGCCGGCGAACTGCGCGCCCTGCACGCGATGACGCTGTGTGCAGACCACGCCGATCGCGCTCGCGCGCGTGTGCTGGGCCAGCCACGCGCCGCTTTCGTCGGCGGCGGTGTGCGAGGTGCTCATGTCCAGACCCGTGCCGGCGCCAATACGCGGATCGTCGCCCTGCGCCGCCGCCTGGCGGTCGCCGACGATCGAGGATTCGAGCGCGATCGGCCCGCTGTAGTCCAGCGAACGCAGGTGGAAGCGGATGCACAACAGGCCCGGGTGCGCGATCGGCACGATGCGCTCGGCGGTGATCGCGAACGTCTCGCCGCGTGCGCTGCGCCAGCGCAGGGATCGAGAAAGTCTTCCCTGGCGAAAATCCAGAGCGCGTTCGAATGCGAGAATTTCGCCGTGCGCCGGATCGACGTGGGCATCGCCGAGGCGGATGCGAATCGCGGTTGCGTCGGCGACCGGTACGCGCGTATCCGTATTGCGCGCGAAACCGTGGTGACGTTCGTGATGATGGATCGGCGCGCGTTCCCACACGCCGGCGAGGAAGCTGCCCTGGGTCGGGCTGGGAGATTCCTCGAAGCCGCCGCGCACTCCGAGTGCGCCGTTGGCCAAGGCAAACAAGGTTTCGTCGCGTGCGTCGTGTTGCGGATCGCGCCGCCGCTGGATCAGGCGCCACGGATCGGCGGCCGGGGCGGGTGCGGAGCCTGGTTCTGCGTCGAGCGCGCGCTCACGTTGCGCGAGGCGGTTGATCGGCTGCGGCGCGCCGCTGCTCACGCGTAGATAATCCACGGGCAGGTGTGCAGGAAGGCATCTGCGGCAGGCTTCGCCAGAGTCGCGGCGCACGCGCGCCGACCAGTGCAATCTTGCATCTGCTCTCCCTCCGTATGCCGTCGGTTGCGCGTTTTGGCAACGCGTCTGTCATCTACTGCGGCGCAAGCTAGCACCGATTGGTACCGATATCAAGACACCGATACCAAGGCCTCGCCGGGCAAACACGATCGGCGCTACAGCGATCGTTGCCGGAACGTGTGCGCCGGGCGGTCTCCTGGCCGCGTCAGCTATTGAACGGTGGGGTTGCAAAGCGCCACACTAGCGGTTCACGCCATCGATCCACGCAGCAGGGAAACGGAAATGAGCACATCCAGGCGCAGCGGCAAGCCGGCACACGCCGCACGCGCGCCGATCACGATGGCGGATCTCGCGCGCATTGCCGGGGTCTCGAAGATCACCGTGTCACGGGCGTTGAGCGAAAACGGCATCGTCAACCCGCGCACCCGCGAAAGCGTGCGTGCGCTCGCTGCCGAGCACGGCTACAAACTCAATGTCAGCGCGCGCAACCTGCGCCTGCGCCAGAGTCACACGGTCGCGGTGATCGTGGAGATGACGCCGAGCGTGAACCGGCCGATGTTCGATCCGTATCCGCTGGAACTGCTGGGTGGCATCGCGCAGGAACTGGCCGCAGCGAACTACAGCGTGCTGCTGACCACGCGGCAGGGCGCACTCGCGCCCGCGGTGCAGGCGGCCGATGCGGTGATCCTGCTCGGCCAGGGCGCCAAGCAACAAGCGGTGCATGTGTTCGACCGATTGCGTCTGCCGATGGTCGTATGGGGTGCGGCGAGTCCCGGCGACGAACATATCGTCGTCGGCAGCGACAATCGTCAGGGCGGAGCGAGCGCGGCCGAGCGCTTCCTGTCTCTCGAGCGCCGGCATCCGGTGTTTCTCGGCGACACCGATCATCCGGAAATGGCCGAACGTCACGCCGGCTTCGTCGAGCGGCTGGCGACGCGCAACATCCATCCGATCGTGGTGAACCACAAGGCCTTCACTGCCCAATCGGGTATCGAAGCAGTGCAATCCCTGTTGCGCAAGAAGGTCCGTTTCGACGCGATCTTCACCTGCAACGATCTGCAGGCGATGGGTGCGATCCGCGCCCTGATCGAACTCGGCCATCGCGTGCCCGAGGACGTCAGCGTGATCGGCTACGACGATACGCCGCTCGGCGCGGCTTTCATTCCGCCGCTGTCGTCGGTGCACCAGAACTGGCGTGAGGGGGGCATTCTGCTCGCGCGCAAGGCGCTCGCGCTGTTCCGTCGCGAAGTCGTGCATTCGGAAACGCTGCCGAGCCGGTTGGTGGTGCGCGCGACCTGACACTGTCAGCGTTCGCTCGTTTTGCTACTCGGCTCGTCATGCCGACGAAAGCCGGCACCCATCCCGGCTCGTCATACCGGCGAAGGCCGGTATCCAGTGTCTTAAGCAAGGCTTCCACTCGCCTGCGGCGAGCGGGTCACTTTTCTTTGTGTGCCCAAAGAAAAGTAACCAAAAGAAATGCACCCCCGATGCCGCGCTCGCAGGGTGAAGCCCTGCGAGTGCGCAAGGTCACGCAGGGGTTCGCTTGACGTACATCCCTGTACGTTCGCGAACTGACGCGCATCCGGCAACTGCTCCCTGCGTTGCTCTACCTCCGGCATCCATGCCGTCGCCTGCGCGTCATCCTCACGGACTTTTCCTGCGTGCCCTCGCCGCGGCAAAGGGGGCCCGGATCAAGCAAAGGCAATGCAACACATCGCAGATATATAAGCGCAGTCCATGGATGGACGGGTTAGCGGAATCCGGCGCCTTTCGCGGTGCCGAGCATCGCAGGCTGCGGCGGAGAATGCCCGCAGGGGCGCGCGCACGAGGCGCGCGCGTTCGCGAACGTACAGGGATGTGCGTCAAGCGAACCCCGTCGCAGCCGAGAAGCGCAGGGCATTGTGCTGCGCTGACGCGCAGCACAACATCGCGTCGGGCGCCTAGCCTTTTGGTTACTTTTGCGCGATGGCAAAAGTAACTCGCTCGCCGCAGGCGAGTGAAAGCCTTTGCTTTCGGAAGAGCCAAAAGCGAGGAACTGGATTCGTTGTCAGGGCGTCACACGCTCCCAAGTCTGGGTGCGACCGAGCAGGGAGAAACCTTTGAATCCGCGCACCAGCAGTTTGCTGCCGCCTTCGGTCGGCGTAAGTTTGCAGCCATACGTGCTGCCATTTTTCGGATCGAGGATCGTGCCGCCGTCCCACACATCGCCGTCTTTCTTCATGTCCCAGATAATGGTCATGCCTTCAACCGGCTGGTTCTTGCGCTCGCCTTCGCATTTGTCGCAGATTGGATGCGGACCGGTGTCTGATTGCAGCACTTCCTTGACCTTGCCGGTGACCACGCCGTTCGCTTCACTGATCTCGACGATGGACTTCACCTTCTTGGTTACATCGTCGATGGTTTTCCAGGTACCAACCGGCGTCATTTCGGCCGCCACGACGGAACCGGCGAACAATGCCGCGGCTGCGGCGAGCAAACAAGAATATGTGCGCATACTCCCTCCGTTTCTTCGACTGTGTCTGTGACGCGCGGCAGATGCGTCCGCACGCGCGCTGCTACAATCGCATCCTATCCCACATCGTGCCCGCGCATCCATGACCCAACAGCTGCAGGAGACCGTCAAGCGACTCATCTCCCAAATTGTCGACCCTTATACCGGCCAGGATCTGGCCACCGGCGGAACGCTGCAAGGCGTCGGCATCGACGGCAGCAAGGTGGCGGTCGATATCGTGCTCGGCTATCCGGCGAAGTCGGTGGCCGATGAACTCGCTCAGCGTGTGCGCGACGTATTGCAGGCGGATGCCAGCATCGCACAGGCGACGGTCAGTGTGAGTTCGCGCGTGCGCGCACACACGGTGCAGAAGGAGCTCACGCCACTGCCCAACGTAAAAAATATACTCGCAGTCGCCTCGGGCAAGGGCGGAGTAGGCAAGTCGACGACGTCGGCAAACTTGGCGCTGGCGCTACAGGCCGAAGGCGCCAAGGTCGGCCTGCTCGACGCGGACATCTACGGGCCGAGCATTCCACGCATGATGGGCGTGTCGGGCAAGCCCGATTCGCGCGACGGCCAGCGCATCGAACCGAAGCTCGCGCACGGCGTGCAGACCATGTCGATCGGTTTCCTGATCGAGGAAGACACGCCGATGATCTGGCGCGGGCCGATGGTCACCCAGGCGCTGACCCAGTTGCTCAACGAAACCAACTGGGTTGATCTGGATTACCTGATCATCGATCTGCCGCCGGGTACCGGCGATATCCAGCTCACCTTGTGCCAGAAAGTGCCGGTCTCCGGCGCGTTGATCGTGACCACGCCGCAGGATATCGCCTTGCTTGATGCGAAGAAGGCGCTGAAGATGTTCGAGAAGGTCGAAGTGCCGGTGTTGGGCATCGTCGAAAACATGGCCTTGCATACGTGCAGTCAGTGCGGCCATACGGAACATATTTTCGGCTCGGGTGGCGGCGAGCGCATGGCGCAACAGTATGATGTGCCGCTGCTCGGCTCGCTGCCGCTGGATATCCGCATTCGCGAGCAGGCCGATGGCGGCACGCCGACCGTAGCCGCCGATCCACATGGTGCGCTCGCGCAGGCCTACGCCGAGATCGCGCGCAAGGCGGCGGCGCTGCTGTCGCTGCGTTCGCGCAGCAAGTCGATACAGTTTCCCAAGATTGTGATTCAGAATACGTGAGTGACGAACGGCAAGACGGACAGACGAGGAGACGAGGAGACGGGTAGACGAAGATCTGCCAAACCGCGATGCTCTTCCGTCTGCCCGTCTGCCCGTCTGCCCGTCTGCCCGTCTGCCCATTCCGAATCGGAGGCAAGTTTGAGTATCAAGAGCGATAAATGGATCCGCCAGATGGCGGAAAAGCACGGCATGATCGAGCCGTTCGAGCCGGGCCAGGTTCGCGTCAACGCGAGCGGCGGCAAGATGATTTCGTATGGCACGTCGAGCTACGGCTACGACGTGCGCTGTGCGGACGAATTCAAGGTGTTCACCAATATCAACTCGACCATCGTCGACCCGAAGGCATTCGATGCGCGCAGTTTCGTGGACGTGAAATCGGCCGAATGCATCATCCCGCCCAACTCGTTTGCGCTGGCGCGGACGGTGGAGTACTTTCGAATTCCGCGCAAGGTATTGACCATCTGCCTCGGCAAGAGCACCTATGCGCGCTGCGGCATCATCGTCAACGTGACGCCGCTGGAGCCGGAATGGGAAGGCCATGTCACCCTCGAATTTTCCAACACCACGCCGCTGCCGGCGCGGATTTATGCCAACGAGGGCGTCGCCCAGATGCTGTTTCTCGAATCCGACGAGGAGTGTGAGGTAAGCTACCGCGACCGTGGCGGCAAATACATGGGTCAGCGTGGCGTCACCTTGCCACAGGCATGATGGCAGGCGCCGGCACCGACGAAACCAAGGCTAGGAAATCAATGCAGAAAAATATACTTTCATCCGGGTTGAAAGCGATTGCGCTGTTGTTGCTGGTCGCCGCGCTCGCCGCCTGCGGCGGTCGCGACGAGCTGAAGAAAGGCACGACCGATGTCGTCAAGACGCCGGGGCAATACGATCTCACCGTGCTTGCTGACAAGGATGGCCAGTTCGATCTGCAGGGCGCCACGCTCAATGCCGAAGACCTGCGCGGACATATCCGCTACCGCAACGAAACCGGCCAGCCGGTGCACACGATGCTGCTCAAGCCCGGCGAGAAGCAGAAAGTCACCAACCAGCATATCGCGGGCCTTGCCGGTATCGCGCGCGATCTGAAGGTCGACGCGTTCGTCGAAGACAACGACGGCAGACTCAAACTGATCCAGATCGCCGACTAGTGGCCTGTAACAGAGGAAGGGGAAGAGGGATCGCGCCGGGATCGGGGTGCTGGGCGCCGGTCCGGAGTGAGGCCCATAGCCGAAGCTATGGGCCGATTGAGGATCAAGCGCAGCGCCGCGAGACCCAGCGAGCTGCTTTCAATTCCTCTGTTACAGGCCACTAGTACGCGGGGTTGCCGGGGTTACGATACTTAATTGAAGCGGGAGACTGAAATGCGTCGCTTAGTTACAAGTTTGATCCTGATCCTGAGTCTCGGCTTCGCCGCCTCCACGATGGCGAGGGAGATCGAGGACGGCAAGTTGCTCGTCTATCCGACCAAGGACGGCAAGTACAAGGTCGGCGATTTCATGGGCGACAAGGTCAGTTTCTATGGCTATGTCGGCGACAAGTGGCAGACCGCGCACGACAAGGGCAAAGATCTTGTCGGCCTGCTGTTGAAGAAAGGCGAGAACGCCACGGCCGAACAGAAACACATCGTCTACGTCACCGCCAGGCAGATGAAAATGGATGCGTTCGTCGAAATCGACGGCAAGGAACAGAAGATCGAGGAAGCCCCTCCGCCGGCGCCCACGCCGCCCGTACAGCCTGCACCCGAAGGGCAGCCAGCACCTGTTGCGCCCGAAGGACAGCCTGTGCCCGCTGGACAGCCAGCACCCGCGTCGCCGGCACAATCTGCACCCGATGCGCCCGTAGGACAGCCGGCGCCCGCAGGACAACCTGCGCCTCCGGCACAACAACCTGCGCCTGCGGCTCAGCCAGTACCTGCGGCGCAGCCCGCGCCCGAACCGACATCCGGTACGACCCAGCACTAGCACTGCGCCGTTACGCGCAGCGTTCCATCCGTGAACGCTGCGCGATTCCTGATTCGTCAAAGTCTTGCTGCTGCTCCGTTTCCGGTGCAGACGCCGGGTTTTGCGTCGCGCTCGCCGCCGGCATTCGGTAGTATCCGGGCTCAAGAAAACCACCCGGGTTCATGGGGTGATTTCGCGCCGCCGCCAGGCGTGCCGTGCGTCATTCCGTCGTCACAAGGGAAGCGGGGAGAGTGAGCAGCGTTGGTGATTTCAATCCGCTCGGTTGTACCGTTCTGCATGCGACGCGCAGCGTGATCGTTGCGGCCGATGCTGCGCGCAACGCCCGCCGTGTCGCTGCGAGTCTGTTGCTCAGTTGCGCGCTGGCCGCCTGCGTCAGCTACGAGCCGAAACCCCTGCAGCCGGAACAAGGCGCCGCGCAATTCGCGGCGCGCCGGCTCGATGCCCCGGCGTTGCGCGAACAGGTGGCCCGTGTGCTGCCGCAGGCCGCGACGACGTGGCCGCCGCCGGCATGGGATCGCGCGGCGCTGCTCGCGGTCGCGCTTGTGTCCAATCCGAAACTCGCCGTCGCGCGTGCGCAGGTGCAGGCGGCACGCGCGCACGAGCGCGCGGTCGCGCAACCGGCGAATCCCGATCTGACCCTGCAGTCCGAGTACGCGCGCCACGATCCGCATCCATGGCTGTACGGTTTCGCGCTCGACTTTCCGTTGCGCCCGCCCGCGCGCAAGCGCCTGGAAACCGGTCTCGCGAGGATCGGCACGGGCAATGCGCAGTGGCAACTGCTGGATCAGGTCTGGGCGACGCGGCGCAGTCTGATCGCGGCACTGTCCGATCGCGAAGTAGCACAACAGCGCGTGCAAATCCTTGAACGGCTGGCTGGTGCGCAGCGGCGACTTGTTGCGATCGAGGAAAAGCGCGTCGCGGCGGGTGAGGATGCGCCGAACGAGTTGCTGCTTGCGCGTCAGGCACGCATCGGCACCGACCAGCAGCAGGCCGAGGCGCGCGCGAGCCTGGCGGCTGCACAGGCGGCGGTCGCTGCGGCACTCGGCCTGCCACCACAGGCCCTGGATGGCATCGATCTGCGCTGGCCCGAGTGGGGCGCACCGCCGGCGTTCGCTGAAAACCGCTTGCGCGAAGCGCGCGAACAGGCGCTGCTGTCGCGCTCGGATCTCGCGGCCGCGATCGGCGACTACGCGGAAACCGAGAACAAGCTGCAGCAGGCGGTGTTGCGTCAATATCCACAATTACACTTGTCGCCTGGGTACTATTGGGATCATGGCGTCGCCAAATTCCCGTTCGACGTCGGCTTGACCTTGCCGTTGTTCAGTCGCGGCGAGATCGCCGAAGTGCGCGCGGCGCGCGATGTCGCCGGTGAGCGCGTGCTGGCGCTGCAGGCGGAGATTTACGGCACTATCGCCGCGGCCGAACGCGGCGAAGACAACGCACGCGCCGGCGCGGACACCGCCGCGCGCAGCCTGCAGTTGTCGCAGCAGCAGGCGCGGCAGGCGCAGACTGGTCTCACGCTCGGCGCGCTCGGCGTCGAAGAAGAAGTCGCCGCGCAGATTCTGCTTCTGCGCAGCGAGCTCGAAGCGCTGCAGTTGCGCGCACAATGGCAGGCCGCGCGCAACGCGCTCGAAGACGCGCTGCACGCGCCGTTGTCCGGCCCCGAGCTGGGCATGTCCAGGAATTTGCCGGTTGCGATCGCGGAGCCGCAGCGATGAGATATACGTTTATACATTTATCGAAAATCGCACTGGCGGCGGCGCTGCTGTGTGCGTCCGTAGCGCACGCCGCCGGCGCGGATGACGACGACACCGTACCTGCGGGCCAGAAAGGCGCGTTGCCGAGCCTGAGTGCGCAGCAGCAGAAGGCGGTCGGCATCGTCATCGCGCATGCGCTCAAGGCGACGGCGCCAGAGCGCATTCCTGCGCTGGGCCTCGTGCTCGACCCGGCTGCGCTGGTGGCGGATGCGGGCGACGCGGATTCCACACGCGCCGCCGAGCGCGCCGCGGCCGCCGAGGTGGAACGTCTGCGCGGATTGCTGCATGCAGGCGCGGGCGCATCGCAGAAAGCGCTCGACGCGGCGCTGGTCGAACTGGCGCATGCGCACGCGCAGGCCGACGCGGCGGCAGCGCGCTTCAGTGTGCGCTGGGGCGCACTCGCTGCGTTGCCCGCGGGTGAACGCGCAAAATCGATCGGCGCCGCAACGACCGGCAAGCATTTGCTGACGCGCGCGGATTTGATCGGCCGGCATAGCCTGGGTATCGTGCCGGACAAGGCGATTCTCGATGTCGACGGCGTCGATCTGCCCGGTCGCGTGCTTGGCCTTGTCGCACAGGCGTCGGCGGATGTGCAGGGCGTCGGTGTCCTGATCGAAGTCGACGACCCGTTGCCCGGACTCGGCGCCGGCGCGCGCGTGCCGGTCGCCCTGATCGGCCCGCTGCGCACGGGTTTGCTGGTGCCGCACGGCGCGCTGCTCTACGACGCGGGCGGCGCCTACGTCTACAAGCAGTTGACGAAAAAAACCGCCGACGACAAGAATCAGTACGCGCAGATCAAGGTCAAACTGCTGCTCGCGCAGGGCGATGGCTGGCTGGTCGAAGGCATCGACGACGACGACGATATCGTTGTGCACGGCGCCGGCGTGCTGTGGTCGCTGCAGGGACTGGGCGGGCAGAAAGCCGATGACGACGACTGACGCGGCGCGCAGCCCATGCTAGCGGCCATCGTCCGCGCCTCGCTGGCGAATCCGCGCATCGTCACCGCGTTGTCGGTGCTGATCGCGGTGCTCGGCGTCGCGGCCTTGTTCTCGGCGCGCTTCGACGTGTTCCCGGATTTCGCGCCGCCGCATGTGCTGGTGCAGACCGAGGCGCCCGGTCTCGACGCGACCCAGGTCGAGGCGCTGGTCACGCGTCCGCTCGAAGGTCTGCTTGCGGGTGCGGAAAACGTCGGTTCGGTACGGTCGACATCGAGCCAGGGCCTGTCGGCGATCCAGGTCGTGTTCGATCGCAGCGGCGATCCGTATCGTCAGCGCCAGGTCGTCAGCGAACGTCTCGCCGATGCGGGCGGCTTGCTGCCGCAGGGTGTCGGCGCGCCGCTGCTGTCGCCGCTGTCCTCGTCGATGGAATATCTTGTCCACTTCGGCTACAGCAGCGACACGCTTACGCCGATCGAACTGCGCGATCTGGTGCAGTGGACGATCAAGCCGCAGATTCTCGCCGTGCCCGGCGTGGCGCAGGCGCAGATCTTCGGTGGCGAAGTGCGCGAGCGGCAGATCATCGTCGATCCGCTGAAACTCGCCGCCGCCCAACTCACGCTCGACGACGTGTTCAACGCGACCCGGCGCGCAACCGAACTGATCGGCGGTGGCTATGTCGAAACCGCGACGCAGCGCATCGTGCTGCGTGCCGAAGCGGCCGGCGCGACGCCGCAAGCGCTCGCCCAGGCTATCGTCGGCACGCACGCGGGATTTCCGGTGCGTCTGGGCGATGTCGCCACGATCCGTGATGGCGCCGAGCCGCGTTTCGGCGACGCGATCATCGGCACCAAACCCGGTATCCTGATCGAGACCTCGACCCAGTTCGGCGCCAACACGCTCGACGTCACGCGCGCGCTCGAAGCGCGCCTCGACGCGCTCGCGCCCGCGCTGAAAAAACAGGGCGTCGAATATCATCCGGCTCTGCTGCGCCCGGCGAGCTTCATCGAAAGCGCGATCGCAAAGCTGCGCAATTCACTGCTGATCGGCGCGGTCCTCGTTGTTGCGCTGCTGCTCGTTACCTTGCGCGACTGGCGCGGCGCGCTGGTGTCGTTCAGCGCGATTCCGCTCGCGCTGCTGACCGCGGTGTGGATCCTGCAATCGTTCGGCTTCAGCCTCAACACGATGACGCTCGGCGGTATCGTTGTCGCGCTCGGCGTGGTGGTCGACGATGCGGTGATCGATGTCGAGAACATCCTGCGCCGCCGGCGCAATGCCGGCGACGATGTCGATATCAAGCAGCTTTTCATTGGCGCCTCGCTCGAGGTGAGGCGGCCGGTGTTCTATGCGACGGCGGCGGTCGCGGTCGCGTTTCTGCCGATCCTGATGATGACCGGCATCCAGGGCGCGTTTTTCCGCCCGCTGTCGATTGCATTCCTGCTCGCCGTGGGTCTGTCGCTGCTGGTCGCAATGAGCGCAACGCCTGCGTTGTGCGTGTTGACGATGGGTAATCATCAGCCGCGCGCCGAAGCGGGCTTTCTCGCGCGCTGCAAACGTGCTCAATGGCGCACGATCGAGTGGCTCGGCCGGCGTCCGCGCACGGTGTGGACGATCCTGATCGCCAGTGGCATTGCCGGCATCGTGCTGCTGCCGCTGCTCGGCGCGCGCCTGCTGCCGGATTTTCGCGAGAATTATCTGATCGCGCATGCCGGATTGCGCCCGGGCATTTCGCTGACCGAAACCACGCGCGTGGGTCTGAATATTTCCAGGGGTCTGGCCGCGATTCCGGGAGTCAAGAGCGTCGCCGAGCAGATCGGCCGCGCCGAGAATGGGCAGGACCCGGATACGCCCGAACGCAGCGAATTCGAGGTGCAGATCGACCCCGAGCACGGACGCAGCGCGGGCGACATCGACAAGGCGATCCGCGCCGTGTTCGACGATTATCCGAATCAATTGGTAGAAATATACTCGGTGCTGGCCGAGCGCATCGGCGAAACCCTGTCGGGCGAATCCGCGCCGTTTTCGATCAGCGTATTCGGCGCCGATCTCGATGCGGACGACGCGGCTGCGACGCAGGTCGCTACTGCGCTGCAAAAGTTGCCGGACAGCGGCAATGTACGTCTGATCGTGCCGGCACGCCAGCCCGAGCTGCATCTGGAATTGAAGCCCGAGCAGCTGGCGCTTTATGGATTGCAGGCGGCCGATGTGCTCGACACGGTGAATGCCGCGTATCACGGCAGTACGGTGGCAACCTTGAGCCAAGCCGACCGCAGCGTGCCGGTCGCGGTGCGCATCGCGGGCGCTGGTGCGGATCCGCAGGCAGTCGGCGCGCTGCTGCTGCGCGGACGCGACGGTGCGCTGGTGCCGCTCGCAACCGTGGCGAAACTCGAAATGCAGTCCGGGCGCAGCCAAGTCAATCATCAGGACGGCCTGCGCCGGCAAATCGTTGCTGCGGCGCCGACGACGACCGACCAGGCAGGATTCGCGAAACGCGCGCGCGCATTGATCGCGAAGATCGAACTGCCGCCCGGCGTGTATCTGCGCTACGGCGGCGCGGCGCAAGTGCAAGCCGACGCCCAGCACGAGTTGCTGCTGCATTCGGCCGCGGCGTTCGTGCTGATCGTACTGCTGCTCGCGCTCGCGTTCGGTCATGCGCGTCATGTACTGCTCGTGCTGATCGCGCTACCGAGTACCCTGATCGGCGGCGTCGCCGCGGTTGTGCTGACCGGCGGTACCCTGACGCTGGGCGCGATGGTCGGCTTCGTCGCGTTGTTCGGCATGGCCGCGCGCAACACGATCCTGCTGATCTCGCACTACGATCATCTGGTCGGCGAGGAAGGGCAGGCGTGGAATCTGCAAACGGCCTTGCGTGGTGCGGGGGAACGCCTTACACCCGTATTGCTGACCGCGTTGCTCACCGCGCTGGCGCTGCTGCCAGTCGCGCTGCAGTTGCATCAGCCGGGCCATGAAATCGAAGGGCCGATGGCCGTGGTGATACTCGGCGGTCTGGTGTCCTCGACCCTGGTCAGCCTGTTGCTGATTCCGCCGCTCGCCGCACGCTGGTTGCGACCCGGCTAGCGAGCAGCATGGATCAAGGCACGACGTGCGAGTTGCCGAGGTCCTTGAAACTGTAGCGCGGTACCTGAACCCACTGGCCGTCCTTCAATTCAGGCACCTTGTGCACGCGCACCTGGTCGACACTCATTTGGCCGTCCTTTTCGCTGAGCCAGAAATCGATGTCGTAGATTTCGTTCTTGCTGCCTTCGGCGCGAAAGTCGGTGCAGGCGAAGTAGTGGCCGTTGTCGTCGAGCTGGCGGATCGGCTGATGCGTGTCGACGAACTTCAGCTTGAGTTCCTTGCCGGTCTTGTCATCCTTGAGCGTGAACACACCGTCTTTGCTCTGCTTGAGGGCATCCTGCTCCACTGCCGACATGACTTCCCAGCTACGCTTCTGCGCCACATGGCCCGGATGTTCGGAAGCCGGAATCCACCACCACGGAATCGGTTGCCGCGTCACTGCCTGCCATTTGCCCTCGACCTGGGCCGGCGCCTGGTAGATGCGTGTTTCCTCGATATTCAGCTGGCCGTTTTTCGCGGTCACCCAGTAATCGATGAGATATTTCTTCGTCGCATCTTTCGCGTCGTGGAATTTCACGTCGGGAAAGAAGCCGTAGCCGTCGATCGTGCGCGTGAAGTCGATACCGTCGAACGCGAGTTTCAGATGCTCGCCGGTCAACGCGTCCTCGAACGGAAACACGCCGCCATTCGCCGCAAGCTGCGCCTTGATCCGCGTGTTCACCAGCTTCTCCGCATCGCTGCCGTCGAAATCCTGCATCGCCTGCTCGGTCGACTGCACATTGCTCGCCGCCATGAAGCTGCGCGCGCGTTCGAGATTGCCCACGGAGTCTTGCTGGAACGTGGTCTTGGCCGCTTCGTTGCTGAAGCAATAGGCCTTGCCGTCCTTGTCGGTCCAGGTGACCGAGCAATCGGTCATCACATGCCTGCCGGAAGCGAGTCCTTCCGCGTCCTGGCCGCCGAATTGCGGCGCGGCGGCGACGGCTGCGGGTTTGGCCGCGTCCGCGCCCTGCACGCTGTGCCAGGCGCAGGCGAAAAAAACCAGCGCGAGCAAGATAATCAGGCGGCGCACGAGCGCGCGCAGATTGTGTACGGGTAAAGTGAAGTGCATCGGCATCGCAGTCTCCGTCGGGTCGCGGACCCGTTTGCTGGAGTTGTTTCGAGTATACGCCGATCGGAAAAAGTAGCATCATCGTGCGCAGGAAGCGGGACAGTCGCATCGTCGCGGGGTTGTTTGCATGAATAAACAGTTTCAACGATCCTGCATTGTCGTCGCGCGTGAGCTTGTGCGCCTGGCGCTGGCGGCGCTGGTTGTGCTGTCGCCAGCTGCGCTCGCGGTTGGCGAAGTGCAATCGCCGCCCAGCGGCGCTTGGGGGTCCCTGCGTCCGCAGCTCTACGGCGATCGCGAAATCGGCGTGGTCGACGAGAAATTCATGAGCATCGAAGCCCCGGCGAACACGCCCGATCCATCGGCGACGCCGCTGACCTTGCGCTTCGGCGCACAGGCCGTGGGCAAGATCAAACAGGTGCGTTTGATCATCGACAACAATCCGTCGCCGCTCGCAGCGACCATGCAGTTGAAACCCGGCGTACCGGTGGACGAAATCGATCTGCGCGTGCGCATCGACCGCTTCACCTCGGTACGCGCGATCGCGGAAACCGGCGATGGCCGGCTGGAAATGCGCAGCACCTGGGTCAAGGCCAGCGGCGGTTGTTCCGCGCCGCCGAGTGCGAGCGACGGCGGCACGCTGGGCGAAATTCGTTTCCGTCCCTCGGCCGATGCGACGGCGCTGCAAATGAGCATTCGTCACCCGAACAATTCGGGATTCCAGATCGATCCGCGCACGGGCGACGCGATTCCGCCGCATTACATTTCGCATATGCGCGTGAGCGCCGGCGGACAAATCGTGATGGACGTCGATTCGGGGATTTCACTCAGCGAGAATCCGACACTGCGCATTGCGACCAGCACGCCGCTGGCCATGCCGGTCACGCTCGAAGCGACGGATTTGCCGACCCTGGCGCACTACAGCGCAACTTGGGAGCGCGGCGCGGATGCGTCAGCGAAGAGCGGCGGCAGTCGTTGATTCGTTGCGCAATCCACGCTGCACAAGAGTACACATGATCGTTGATGCGGTGTCGCGTTCCGCCCTGCGCTGGTTTGCGGCGGCGGCACTATTCGTTGCGCCATGGATGGCGACGGCTGCGCCGGCTGCGTTCGATCTGCGCGAAGTGGCGCCCGGCGTTTTCGTGCATCTCGGCAAGCCGCTGGCTCTGGATGCGCCCGGGCACGACGATATCGCAAATATCGGTTTCATCGTCGGCACGCGGTGCGTCGCGGTGATCGACACCGGCGGCTCGGTGCGCATCGGCCGCGCGCTGCGCGCGGCAATTCGGCGGCGCACGCCGCTGCCGATCTGCTATGTGATCAACACGCATGTGCACGTCGATCATGTGCTCGGCAACTTCGCCTTCGCGGAAGACCACCCGAGTTTTGTCGGACATGCCGCGCTCGCCGCGGCGCTGGCGCGCAGCCGCGAATTCTTTCTGCGCCAATACACGGACGATTTCGAGGCGCCGGCGACGCCCGCGCAAATCATCGCGCCGGATCGCGGCGTCGAGACCATGCTCGATCTCGACCTCGGCGATCGGCACTTGACTCTGCGCGCATGGCCGAAAGCGCATACCGATTGCGACCTGACCGTGTTCGACGAAAAGACCGCCACACTATGGACCGGCGATCTGCTGTTCCGCGAACGCCTGCCGGCGCTCGATGGCAGTGTGAAGGGCTGGCTTGCGGCGCTCGATGTGCTTGCGCGCATGTCGGTGAAACTGGTCGTGCCGGGACACGGCGGAATCGCGCACGATCTTGCCGCGGCATTGGCGCCCGAGCGGCGCTATCTGCAGGCGCTGGTCGATGGCGTGCGCAGCGAAATTGCGCAGGGCAAACCGATCGACGACGCGATGGCGCATGTCGGCACGGCGGAAAAATCGCATTGGCTGCTGTGGGACAGCACGCATGCGCACAATGTCGCGCGTGCGTATCAGGAACTGGAGTGGGAATAGCGTGCAGCGCCGCGACTTCCTGCGCCTGACCACGCTTGCCGCCGCGGGCAGCGCGTCACGTTCGCTGCGCGCAACGCGCATGTTGGCGAAGGCGCGCGTCGTTATCGCCGGCGGCGGCTTTGCCGGTTCGGCTTGCGCACTTGAACTGCGCCGCATCGATCCGTCGCTCGACGTCGTGCTCATCGATCCGGATGAGCGCTATGTCACCTGCCCGATGAGCAACGAGGTCATCGTCGGCTTGCGTGAACTACGCTCGATCACGTTGTCGCGTGCCGGTCTCACGCGCGCGGGCGTGCGCTGGATCGCCGATCGCGTGGCGAACGTCGACCACGAACATCGCCGTGTGCGGCTGGCGCATGGCAACGTCGTCGAGTACGACCGTCTGGTCGTCGCTCCAGGTATCCGCTTCCTGTGGAATTCGCCGCAGGGTTACGACGAAGCTGCGGCGCAGCGCATGCCGCACGCATGGCAGGCGGGCGCGCAGACGATATTACTCGCCGGCCAGTTGCGCGAGATGCAGAACGGTGGCGTGGTCGCAATCAGCGTGCCGTCCGGCTTGATGCGCTGTCCGCCCGCGCCTTACGAGCGCGCCAGTCTGATCGCGCATTACCTCAGGCAGCACAAGCCGCGCGCGAAAGTGTTGATCTTCGACGCGAACAATCGCTTTCCGAGACAGGACCAGTTTACCGATGCTTGGCAGGAATTCTATCCGGGCATGATCGAGTGGATTCCCATGACCCAGGACGGCAGCGTTGTCCGCGTCGATGTGCAGAAGAACACTTTGTATACAGCGCACGGCGCGCATGCGGTTGCGGTCGCGAACATCATCCCGGCGCAAGCGCCTGGCCAGCTCGCTCTCGACACCGGGCTGGCGAGCGGCCACGGCTGGTGCCCGATCAAATCGGACTCGTTCGAGTCGCGCCTGCTCGAAAACGTGCATGTAATCGGTGACGCCTGCATCGCCGACGCGATGCCGAAATCCGCGTCGACCGCCCATAGCCAAGCGCAGCAATGCGCGCGTGCGATTGCCGCGGCGCTCGATGGCCGCGAGCCGCCTGCAGCGGTGCTGGACAGTGTGTGTTACAGCACGCTCGCACCGGGTCGCGAACTCGCGATCCGCGGAAATTTTCATGTGGTGAACGGCGAGATCCGGCAGATCGAAGCCGAAGGCGTCGCCAATGCCGGTACACCGGCGTCGGCGTCCGCACGCGTGCATGAGGCGAACGACTGGTATAAAAGTATCGTTGCGGACTCGTTCGGCGTTTGAATTGCGCGTGGGAATCCGTCCGCTGGCGATTCAGTGCGTGGTGCCCGCCGCGAAATGCAGGTCGTCGCGCGTCGTCAACGCCGTTTCCAGACCAAGCCGCACAGCCTCGATCATCGTCTCCAGCGCCATGCTCGGCGCATTGGCGAAGCGCGCAGCCTGTTGCGGCAGATACGGCACATGCACAAAGCCGCCGCGCGTGCGCGGATACTGCGTCGCCAGCCGGTGCACCAGACCGAAGAACACCTGATTGCAGACGAAAGTGCCGGCGCTATGCGACAGCGCGGCGGGAATTCCGGCGTCGTGCAATCGTGTCAGCATCGCCTTCAACGGCAATGTGGAAAAGTACGCATTGGGCGCATTTTCCACCACCGGCGCATCGACCGGCTGCGCGCCTGCGTTGTCGGCGATGCGTGCATCGACCAGATTGATCGCGACGCGCTCCAGCGAAATCTCGCTGCGTCCACCGGCCTGGCCGAGCGCGAGCACAAGACTGGGTCGATGCTTGGCGATCAGTGCGTCGAGCGCTCGGAGCGAGCGCGCGAATTCGGTCGGCAATTCGGCGCCGACGATGCGATGCCCGGCGATGGTTTCGCCATCGAGCGCGCGTGCGATTTCGAGCGACGGATTGATCGCTTCGCCAGCGAACGGCGCAAATCCGGTGATCAAAGCCGTGGGCAAGGCGGTTTTCTTTTTGCTCGTGCGTTTCATCGAAAGATCAACCACGCCATCAGCAATAGATTGACCGTGAGCAGTGCGAACGCGGTCGGCAGTTGCGCGCGGATCACTGCGTATTCGTCCGGGAGTTCCAGCAGCACGGCGGGCACGATATTGAAATTCGCCGCCATCGGCGTGAGCAAGGTGCCACAGTAGCCGGTGAGCATGCCGAGCGAGCCGAGCACGGCGGGCGCGGCGCCGTGCTTGAGCACGAGCAGGGGCAGGCCGATGCCGGCCATCATCACCGGAAACGCGGCAAACGCGTTGCCCATGATCGTGGTGAACAGCACCATGCCGAGCGCAAACGCGGCGAGGCAGGCGTAGCGATTGTCGACCGGGATCACCGCGCCGACAAGCGACGCGACCGCGTCGCCGACGCCGGTCGCGGCGAACACGCTGCCGAGCGTGGCCAGCACCATCGGCAGCAACGCGGCGCTGCCGAGCGTGTCGAGCAGGCGCCGACCTTCGCTCAATGCCTGCGTCGCCGGCGCACGCGTCGTGCGCCGGGCGACGAGCAGGGCGATGACGCAGGCAAGGCCGAGCGCGACCAGGGTGGGTTGCGCCTTGTCGAGCAGCGGCGCGCCGTTCCAGACCAGGAAACGCGCGCCCAATACGAGGGCGAGCGTCGCCAGCGGAATCGCCAAGGCCGGCACGAACAGGCGATTGCCCAGGCGCCGCGCGGAATCGCGGCGTTCGTCGATGGACGCAGCGTCGGGGTGCAGCGTGCCGCTGGCGGCAAGCAGACCGAGCGCGATCACGCCGAGTCCCATCATCTGCGCCGGCCAGTGCGTGCCGGCCGCGGTCGCGTGCTGGATCCATTCGCCGAAGCCGAACGGGCAGGCGAGCACCGCCCAGAACGCGGCCACTGCCCAACGCCGCTCGCGTAGATTGAACCAGGCTACGACGGCGAGCAACGCGCCGATCAGCCAGTAGATGGCCTCAAGCCGCAACATCGCCGGCCTCGGTTGTCGGCACATGCGCGCGTTCGAGTGTGCGCTGGAACCAGCAGATGCGGATCGCGTGTATGACGAACGCGCAGATCGCGGTCGGGAGCGCCCACAACGCGATCGCCAGCGGCTCCATATGGATGCCGTTGCGCTCGTAGAAACCCTGGATCAGCAGCACCGCGCCGAACGCAAGAAACACATCCTCGCCGAAGAAGCGGCCGATATTGTCGGTCGCCGCTGCCAGCGCGCGCACGCGCGCACGTTCGGCATCCGGCAGAGGCCGTGCGCCGCCGTGTTCGGCGGCCGCTTCGCTCATCGGTGCGACCAGCGGACGCACGGTCTGCGCGTGTCCGGCGAGATCGATCAGACCGAACATCGACAGCACCTGACGCGCACCGAGATAAGCAATCAGCAGGCGCGCGAGCGAGAGGTTGCGAAAGCTCGTGATCCACGCCTGCGCGTGCTCGCGCAGGCCGTAGCGTTCGAGCAGGCCGATCACCGGCAGAGTGAGCACGAACAGCAGCAGCGCGCGATTGCTGACGAACGAATTGCCGAGCAGGGCGAGCAGGTCGCCGATGCTCATGCCCGCGGCGAGCGCGCTGGCGACACCGGCTGCGACCACCACCAGTACCGGATTGCGCTTGAGCGCGAAGCCGGCGACGACGACGGCGATGCCGATCAGCGGCCAGTAGTTCATGTCGAGCCTTGCGCCGTTGCGGCCACGGCAATACCAGCGGCGCGCAGCGCGGCGTGCAGGCGCTTCGCGAACAACGCTGCATCGGGACGGTCGCCATGCACGCAGATCGTGTCGGCGCGAATGCGCAGCGACTTGCCGTCCGCCGTTTCCACTTTTTCATTTTTTGCAATCTGTACTGCTTGCGCCGCAGCCGTATCGATATCGTCGATCACTGCGCCGGCCTCGCGGCGCGGAACTAGCGAGCCGTCGGCGTTGTAGCGGCGGTCGGCGAAGGCTTCGTGGGCGACGGTGAGCCCGATCTGTACGCCCGCCTGCGGCAGTGCGCTGCCAGCCAGGCCGAACAAAATCAGCTGCGGATCGAAATCGCGCACGGCGCCGGCGATCGCATCGGCGAGCTTTGCGTCCTTCGCCGCCATGTTGTACAGCGCGCCATGCGGCTTGACATGATGCAGGCGGACGGCTTGCGCGCGGGCGAACGCAGCCAGCGCGCCGAGTTGGTAGAGCGTGAGCGCATGCGCCTCTGCCGGCGAGATCTGCATCTCGCGCCGTCCGAAGCCCTGCAGATCGGGCAGCGAGACATGCGCGCCGATCGCCACGTGGTGCTGCTTCGCCAGAAGCACGCTGCGCTGCATCGTGGAGAAGTCGCCGGCGTGAAAGCCGCAGGCGATGTTCGCCGAGCTGATCCACGGCATCACTTGCGCATCCTGGCCCATGGTCCAGGCACCGAAGGATTCGCCCATATCGCAATTGAGATCGATGGCCATTCAGTAAGGATGCTCAAGACGTTGCCGGATCGTATCGCGCAAACGCGTCAGTGCCTGCTCGCGTTCAAGATAACGCATTTGCGCGTCGGCGAGATCGGTTTGCGCGAAGCGTACGCTGTCGCCGGGGCGGCGCTGGGCCAGATGCGGTTGATCGACCGCGATCACCTGTGCGATGCGCGGATAGCCGCCGGTCGTCGGCGCTTCGGCGGTCAATACGATCGGCACGCCGCCGGGCGGCAGCTGCACGGCGCCGGGCACGCTTCCGGCGGAAATCAGCTCGAGCGGCTCGCGCAGCATCAGCGGCACGCCTTCGAGACGAAAGCCGACGCGATTGGAATCGATGCCGATGCGAAAGCTCGCGCCGAACAAGGCCCGTTGCGAGGCGTCATCGAGCCGCGCGAAATGAGTGCCGGCGATCGCGCGAATCGGTCGCTGCGCGTCGTGCCAGAACCACGGCGTCGGATCCAGCGACCAGTTGCCGGCGGCGAAGGCGGCGTTGCGATCGCGATCGAGCGCGCGCCACAAGTCCGCACATATGGCGCGCGCTGCGGTGACCGTTGGCAGCACGTCATTCGGGGCCAACGGACGCGCGATCGGTCCGAGTTGCGCATTCACATCGGTGCTGCGGCTGCCAATCACAGGCGCCAGATCGATGCCGCCGGCAATCGCAAGATATGCGCGCGCACCGTGGCGCATGCCGCCGAACACAACCTCGCTGCCCGCACGCAGCAGCAGCGGGCGCCAAGCTGGCAGCGCGCGGTCGCCGCAGTGCGTGTCGATTTCGGCGCCGGTGATCGCGATCAGGTTGTCCGTTTCGAAAATCAGGCGCGGGCCACGCAGAGTGAATTCCAGCGCTGCGGCATTTTCCGCATTGCCGACGAGCATGTTCGCCAGCCGCAATGCGACCGCGTCCATCGCACCGGCTGCGCCGACGCCGATCGCTGCGTGTCCCCGACGACCCGCGTCCTGTACGGTCGTCAGCAGTCCGGGCGAGACGACGCGAATGCTCATCCTTGCAGTTTCGCGAACGCGTGCGCATCGATCGCGCGAAAGCGTACGCGTTGACTCGGCGCGAGCAGGGCGGGCGGATCGCGCGCCGCATCGAACAGCGCCAGCGGCGTGCGCCCGATGATCTGCCAGCCACCGGGCAGGTCGCGCGGATAGATGCCGGTCTGCGCACCGCCGATTGCGACCGAGCCCGCTGGTACTCGCGTGCGCGGCTGCGCGCGGCGCGGCGTATGCAATACGGGGTCGAGGCCGAGCAGATACGGAAATCCCGGCGCGAAACCGAGCATGGCGACGCGATACGCGCCCGCAAGGTGGCGCGCAATCACGGTATCGACGTCGAGCTGCGCGAGCGCGGCGACCTCGGCCAGATCCGGGCCGAACTCGCCGCCGTAGCAGATCGGAATTTCGACTGCGGGCAGGCTTTTCCCCGCCGCGGAAATATTGCAATTTTCCACAAAGTCGCAAAGGCGTGCGGCGAGGCGTGCGCCCGGTGGCTCCTGCGCGCCCGATTCGTTCCACGCCGCCGGATCGTAATGCACCGTGATGCTTGCGTAGGCCGGCACGATATCGCGCACGCCGGGCAGCGCCGCGCCACGCAACGCCTGCACAACGGCGTGCACGCGTGCGCTCAGGGCGGCATCGACACGTTCGCCAAAACGCAGCAGCAGCGCGCTGTCGCCAAGCCATTCGATATCGGCGCCAGTCACGGCGCCGGCGGCAGATCGAGCGCGGCGCGCAGTTGCGCTAGCTGCACGGTCAACGGATCGGCGGTGTAGGGCACACGTTCGCCGACACCCCATACCGGTCTGGGCCAGGCCGCGTCACGCGCGAAACGCGCGATCACGTGCACATGCAGTTGCGCGATGACATTGCCGAGCGCGGCGATATTCAATTTGTCGGGTGCGTACAGCCGACGCAGCGCTTGCGCGCAGCTCTCGACCTCGTCGAGCAGGGCGTGCTGCTGCGCACGGGGCAGATCGATCAGGTCGCGCATGCCGGTGACGCGCGGCACGAGGATCAGCCACGGAAAGCGTGCGTCGTCCATAAGCAGCACGCGTGACAGGGACAAATCACCGACGCGGTGCGTATCCGCCACGAGTTGCCGGTCGACGGCAAAATCGGCGACAGCGCCCGGCATAAGCGCGTCAGGCTCCGGCCGTCGCGGCGAGATTCCGACCAAAGAATGCCAGCGTGCGTTCGCGCGCCAGTTTCGCGCTGGCCGCTGCGTAGTGAGTTGGGTCGACGTCACGATCGAAGGCATGTCCGGCCGGATAGGTATAAATTTCCACTTGACCCGCCCGGATCGCTTCCGCGTAGCCGTCGCGATGACGCTGCACGGCTGCGGCGGGAATCGAGTTGTCCTGCTCGCCGAAATGGAACTGCACCGGCGCTGCGAGCGGCTGATCGAGAATCTGCACATTGCGCGCGCCGTAGTAGCTCACCGCAGGCAGACCGAGCCTGACCGCGGACAGCAGGGCGATCGTGCCGCCCCAGCAATAGCCCACGACGCCGACTTTGCCGACCGAGGCGATCGACTGTGCCGCGCTGGCGACATCTTCGACGGCGAGATCGAAACTGATCTCGCCGACCAAGGCGCGGCCGCGAGCAAAGTTCGCTTCGTCGTAGCCGAGTTCGGCGCCTCTTTCGACGTGATCGAAGAACGCCGGCGCGATCGCGGCGTAACCGTGCGCGGCGAAGCGGTCGACCACGCTGCGCACCCATGCGTTGACGCCGAAGATCTCCTGTACCACGACGATGCCGCCACGCGCCTGCTCGCGTGGGCGTGCCATGTAGGCGCCGATGCACTGCATGCGTGAGGTGCCGAGTTGCATGAATTCGCCCATGAGACTTGCTCTCGATAGTTGGGCCGGCGCAGGCCACATTGCGGATCGAACCGCCGCAAACGCGATCGGCCGGTGCGATCGGGAGCCTAGTGTAAACTTGCAACGATATTCCTGCGCGATCAAGACCCGATGTCCAGAGTTTCGCCCAAAGTCGGTTTCGTCAGCCTCGGCTGCCCCAAGGCCCTGGTCGATTCCGAACGCATCCTGACCCAGCTGCGCGTGGAGGGTTACCAGATCGTGCCGAGTTACGACGCGGCCGACGTCGTCGTCGTCAACACCTGCGGTTTCATCGATGCGGCGGTGGCCGAATCGCTTGATGCGATCGGCGAGGCGCTGCAGGAAAACGGCAAGGTTATCGTCACCGGCTGCCTGGGCAAGCGCGCCGACGTGATTCGCGAAGCGCATCCGGGCGTGCTCGCTATCACCGGTCCGCAGGACTATGCGAGCGTGATGAACGCGGTGCACGCGCAAGTGCCACAGCGGCATGATCCGCATCTGGATCTGGTGCCTGCGCAAGGCATCAAGCTCACGCCGAAACACTACGCGTATCTGAAGATTTCCGAAGGCTGCAATCACAGATGCACCTTTTGCATCATCCCGTCGATGCGCGGCGATCTGGTTTCGCGCCCGGTCGATGAGGTGCTGCTCGAAGCGGAGCGGCTGGTCAAGAGCGGCGTGCGCGAACTGCTGGTGATTTCGCAGGACACAAGTGCCTACGGGGTCGACATGAAATATGCGGCGCGCGACTGGCACGGCAAGTCGGTGCGCACGCGCATGACCGAGCTGTGCGCGAGCCTTGGCGAACTCGGTGCCTGGGTGCGTCTGCATTACGTCTATCCCTATCCGCATGTCGACGAAGTGATTCCGCTGATGGCCGAGGAGAAAATCCTGCCGTATCTGGATATTCCGTTTCAGCATTCGAGTCCGCGCATCCTGAAACTGATGAAGCGGCCCGCGGCGAGCGCGAAGACGCTCGAACGCGTGCAGGCATGGCGCCGACAGTGTCCCGAACTCACCTTGCGCAGCACGTTTATCGTCGGCTTTCCGGGCGAGACCGAAGCGGAGTTCGAGGAGTTGCTCGGTTTCCTTGACGAAGCGCAGCTCGATCGCGTCGGCGCGTTCGCCTACTCGCCGGTCGATGGCGCCAAGGCGAATGAATTGCCGGGTGCGGTGGCGGAGGAACTCAAGCAGGAGCGCCTCGAACGTTTCATGGAAACGCAGGCACGCATCAGCGCGCAGCGCCTGAAGCGCAAGATCGGCAGCCGGCTGCAAGCCTTGGTCGATCAGGTCGACAAGGATGGCGCGGTCGCGCGCACCGCGGCGGATGCGCCGGAAATCGACGGCGTGCTGCGCATCGTCGACGGGCAGAAACTCAAACCCGGTCAGTTCGTCGACGTGCATATCGATGCGGCGGACGAGCACGATCTGAGCGGACACCTGGTGACGTGAATGCGTTTCATCGCCCCCGCGCGCGAGGCGGTCGATCCAGCGGTCTTCGCGCGACTGCCGCTGTCGTATTGGAGCGAGTTCGCTGCGCTGCTCGGAGCACAGGAATGGCCGTCCGTCGCCGATCTTGATGCGTTGCGTGACAAAGTACAAAATGAGACAAAGGATACGTTGCCCCATTTCGTCGCGCAGTCACCGCAACTGCTGGGTGACGGCCTGCACTATGAGGCGCGCATCGCAGAGCGCGGCATCGTCGCCACACGCGAGCGCAACTGGCACGATCTGCTCAATGCGCTGATCTGGCTGCGCTATCCGGCGCTGAAGTCCGCGTTGAACGCGCGTCAGGTCGCGGAGATCGCGCTGATCGGCGCCAAGCAGCGCACGCGCGCGCAATATGCGCTCACCCATTTCGACGAAGGCGGCGCGATCGTGCAGCTGCGCGATCCGGCGTTGCTCGAACTCTGGGATGCGCACGATTGGCACGGCCTGTTCTGGCGCGAACGCGCGGTTTGGCGGGACGGCAGCATCGCAGTCCATGTGTTCGGCCATGCTCTGCTGGAGCATGCCTTGAATCCCAATGCATTGTTTGTCGGCAAGGCGCTGGTCGTCGCAATGCGCGATCCAGCTAACGATTCACTGGCGGATATCGCCGCCGCGATCCGCGCCGGCGATCTGCTCAACGATCCGCAGGAATTGCGGCCGTTGCCGCTCTCCGGCATTCCGGGTTGGCACGCGGACAACGAGCGCGAGGCGTTCTATGCCGATACACCCTGCTTCAGGCCGTTGCGCGAAGGCAGGCGCTACCCGCCGCTGGGCTATTCGGCGCGAATCGGCCCTTCGTAACTCACCGCGACCACGGCAAACCGGCGCCGGCCGCCCGGCAACTCGGCGTCGAATTCGTCGTCGACGTGTTTTTTCAGCGCCGCGCGCGCAAGCGGCGAATCGATGCTGATATAACCCATGGCCGCGTCGGTTTCATCGGGACCGACGATGCGCAGGTGCTGCGCATTGCCAGCCTCGTCTTCGATCGTGAACCAGGCGCCGAAGAAAATCGCGCCGCAATCGCCGGGCTTGGTGTCCGCGACTTTCAGCAGCGGCAGGCGCTTGCTCAGATAGCGCACGCGGCGGTCGATTTCGCCGAGCTGTTTCTTGCGATACGTGTACTCGGCGTTCTCCGAACGATCGCCTTCGGCTGCCGCGGCGGCGAGCGCCTTGACCACCTCGGGCCGGCGCACGCGCCACAGGTCGTCGAGCTCGGCCTTGAGCCTGAGCTGACCTTCCGCGGTGATCAGCGCCGTCGATGCAGCTTGCGCAGGGCGCCAACGGCTCATGGCAGGGAGTTGGTGTTAATCATCATCGATGTCTTATGCCAGAGGCATGCGCGCGGCTCAAGTGCACCACGAGTGCGGCAGATGTATACAATCGGCCACGTTCAGGTCATGGGGAACTGCGCTTGCTGATCGTGCCGCTGCATCGCCGCCTTGGCCGCGCGAATTTTCCGTGGGTGACGGCCGCGTTGATCCTCGCGAATTGCTTCGTCTTCTTTGCCCTGCAATCCGGCGACGAGCGCGTGGCCGAGCGCGCGTTCGATTACTACCGCCAGACCGGGCTGGAGCGCATCGAATTTCCCGCTTTCACCGATTGGTTGCACTCGCGCAGCGGCGACGCGCAGACGTTGCAGGTAATGCAACATGCACCGGACGAGCTCAAGCTGCAGTTGCTGCAGGCCGATGCGGATTTTCTCGCCGCACTGCATGCCGATCGCGTGATCGACCTCGCGCGTGAGGACTACGCGGACTGGCATCAGAAGCGCGCCGAGTTCGATCGAATCTGGTCGAGCGCGTTCACCGAACGCTACGAATTGCGTTTTTCCGAGATCGATCCTGCGCGCCTGTTCGGTGCGATGTTCCTGCATGGCGGCATCGGCCACCTGATCGGCAACATGATCTTCCTCGCCGTGCTCGGCCTGCTGGTCGAAGGCGCGCTCGGGCCGGTGCTGTTTCTCGCGGTGTATCTCGCCGGCGGACTCGGTGCGGGGCTGGTCAGCCTGGCCTGGCGCTGGGGCGAACACGGCGCGGCACTCGGTGCGTCGGGGGCGATCGCCGCGCTGATGGGCGCGTACTGCGTGCTCTGGGGCGTGCGCAAGGTGCGCGTCTTCTACTGGTTCTTCGTCGTATTCGACTACGTGCGCGTGCCCGCCCTGTGGCTGCTGCCGTTCTGGCTGGGTTGGGAAGTATTGAATCTGCTGCTCAATCGCGGCGCGCATGTCGGCTTCGATGCACACGCTGGCGGCATACTTTGCGGGGCATTGCTCGCGCTCGGCGTGCGTCGCGCCGGCTGGGAGCGGCAAGACTTTATGGCCGAGGACGAACGCGCCGAGCAGCGCAACGACAACGTCGCGCGCCTGCAGCAGGCCTTGCAGCATCTGGGCAAGCTCGACATTGCCGCCGCGCAGGAATTGCTGCAGCAGGTCGACCGGGACGAACCCGGCCAACTGCCGGCGCTGGTCGCCCTCTATCGTTGCGCGCGCTACGCCGGCAAGCCCGCGGAACTGGATGTCGCTGCGCGCCGCGTGCTCACGTTCGACGCACGCCGCGGAGACGAATTGCGTGAACTCAAAGCGGTTTACGACGACTATGCCAAAGCTTGCGACGGTGCGCCGCGCTTGTCCGCGGACTTGCTGCTGCGCCTGGCGCAATCATGGCTGCGCATCGACCTCGACGCGGATGCGCAGACTTTGCTGGACACGCTTGCGGCACAGTCGCCGCAGCCGGCCGGGCTGGACGCGGCGTGGTTCGGATTCGCCCAGCGCGCCGCGGAGAACACGCCGCAGCGGCGCGCGCGGCTTGAGTTTATTTTGCACCAATTTCCACAAAGCAACTTCGCCAGGAAAGCTCAGTTCCTGCTCGATCAGACCTGAAATCCAGTGGTGCTAGTGTGTCCTTCCGCATGTGACTTCTTGCAAAGCAATAGATATATCCCTTCTCCCGCTGGCGGGAGAAGGTGCCGAAGGCGGATGAGGGTGGTACCAACTAAGCGCTCGCTATTCCATGTTGCGCCACCCTCACCCGGCACGCTACGCGCGCCGACCTCTCCCGCCAGCGGGAGAGGTGAGCCGGCAAATTTAAATGAACGATGGCGCTACTTCTTCTCGTCCGGCGCTGCCATTGGCGTCGTCATCCGGTCGATCGCGGCGAGTTGCGCCTCGATCTCGGGCGACAACGGGTGCTGCGGATACAGGGTCTGCAGCTGCGCCAGCAGCGCGTGCGCTTGCGCGTCCTCGCCCATGCGCTCGTGCAGCAGTTTGGCGGCGAGCAGATAGTTTTGCGGAATGTCCGGACTCTTCGGATATCGCCGGTGGAAGCCGGACAGCAGCCGGATCGCGGTTCGCGTCTGGCCGAGTTGCGCGGCCTTGTGCGCGACGCGCGTGATCTGCCCAGCTTGCGCCGGCGCGAATGCGGGATCGAGATCCACGCATTCCTGCGCGATGTCGACCGCGCGCTTGTCCTTGTCCTGCGCGAGCAGCACGCTCAGATAGTCGCGACCGTGGCGCAGCAGTTCGTCCTTGTTCTGCGCGAGGCGCAGCAGCTTGCGGTATTGCGTGTGCACGGCGTCCGAGCCGCCGCTCGTGCGTAGATGTTCGCGCAGCAGATCGCTGGCATCCCCGGGCTTGCCGTCACGCACCAGCGCCGCGCTTTGATCGAGCAAGGCCTGATCGGGATCGCTGGCGATGGGCTGGGGCCGCTCCTGCTGCTCGACGCTGTAACCGAGTTCGTCGTGGTATTGGTAGATCAGATAACCCATCAGATGAAACGTGGCAATCAGCGCGTAGTGGGCGAGAAAATAGAACACGACCACGGCGATGAAGAACGGCAGGAACGGCAACAGCAACGCCTGCGCGTTGGCCATGCTGGCATTGATCAGCAAGCACAGCGCGACCGCGACGAAATACGGCCGACTCAAACGCGCCATGACCTGCAGCCAGGTGGCCGGGTTGAGCGCGTGCAACACGCTTTCGTCCATCGCGAGCGACATGATCGCACCCGGAAAACCGAGCGCCAGCACGATCGCGATCACGCTGCCGCCGAGCGCGCCGAACAGCAGATAGCCGCCGATGTTGAACAGCACGAAACCCGCCTGCAGATAGATCGCGCTCCAGCCGAGTCCCTCGTCCACATTGATGCTGCCCGGTGGCGGATCGAGCCGGCCGTTGGCGGATGCGCGCAGCACCTCGAAACCGTATTTGTATACTCCGACCCAGATCGCGATGCCGATCAGCCAGCCCAGCACAGGCACGAGGGTGAACAGGCGGCAGAGCGCGAGCAGGCCGATGGTCATCAAGGCCTCGCCGCGCAGCGGATACAGCGAAATCTCGCGCAAGCGGTTCCAGAACGGAACGATCGGTTCGGCGACTTGCAGAGTCATCTTCGAGACTCCCCTCGGAATGCGACATTATCCTGCATTACTTGCGCAACGGCGAACCATCCAGTCCGGCCTAAAGGCCGCGCCGCGTTGGGGAAAGCCGCTCGAGGAATGCCAGATAGTCGTCGACTTCGGCAATGGCCGGGTCGTACGGGCGCTCGTATTTGGCGTGCCGCAACAAGGCGCGTGCGTCCGCTTGCCGGTTCAGGCGCTCGCTCAGAATTTTCGCGCCAAGCAGGCAATTGCGCAGCAGATCCGGGTGCAGGGGAAAGCGCTCGTGGAATCCCGCAACCAGTGCGAGCGCGACCAGGTGTTGCCCGCCCTCTGCCGCCGCCGCAGCAAGGCGGGAGATGTCGTCGGCATCGTCGAGTGTGAATGCCGCCTCGGTTTGCAGGGATTCGCCCGCGATATCGACAGCGTCTGCATTCTGCTGCCTTGCCAACAGGATCGGAATGAACTGCCGTGCGTGGGCGGCGAGTTCGGCGCTCCCACCTTGCTGGCGCAACCGACGCCGATATTCGAAATGTAAGCTGACCCCGTCCGGGCGCGACTCGGCCTCGTCGCGCAGCAACGCAGTCGCCCCGCGCACATCGCCGGTTGCGGCGCGAATGCGTGCCGCCTCCAGCACAGCGAGCATCGGATCGGGTGGCGGCGGCGGATCCCCGAGTTGCAAATGGCCGGCGTAGCCGAGCTCGTCGCGATACTGGTGGATCACGACGCCGATCAGATGGAAGTTGGCGATCATCAGATAATTCACGATGCAAAAGACCAGCGGCAAAACCAGCAGGCCCGGTGCGACGCGCGTGATTACGCCGGCCGCCAGGCTCTGCACCGTGATGGCGGCGGCGAAGAACGCCACGAGGATCAGATAGGCGCCGCGCAGCCGCAGCGCCAGCCCCAGCCACGCGAACGGATTCAGGGCGTGCGCCAGCGCTTCGTCCAAGGCTAGGATCATGACCGCTGCCGGCGTTGCCAGCATCATCGCGACACCGCTCGCGAGAGCTACACGCGACCCATAGCGACTCGTGATGAGGATAAGCAGCAGCTCGACCAGTACCAGCAGCAGCATCGCAAAACGTCCGGCCGAACTGGCGACGGTGAAGCTGATTTCCGGCGCGGCGTCGCGGCCATTCGCGCTCCAGCGCAGCACTTCGAGACCGTAGCGGAAGAACGCGCCCCAGACGATCAGATCGATGCCGAGGTTCACCGGGTAGGGCAGCAGATCGACGACGCCATGCGCGACCGCAAACGCGATGATCGCGGAGACCACCGCGCCCTGCAGCGGATAGGCGAAGATCTCCGGCCAGCGTGTCCAGTACGGCGGCGTGGATCGTGCGTCGAGCGTCGGCGGTGACGCGTTCACTTGCGCAGCAGCGAACCCAGCACACCGCGCATCAGCGCGCTACCCAGCCGACCGCCGGCATTGCGTACGGCCGATTTTGCCAGCGCCTCGATCATGCCCTGGCGACGGTTGGTACCGAATACCGCGTCGCTGACCGCTTTGCCCCAGCCCGGGCTTTGCGCCGCCGCCGGCGCAGTGCCTGTGCCGTCGCCGGCGACGGGCGATGCGGCGGTCGCATTCGTGCGCTGGCTCAGGATTTCATACGCCGATTCGCGATCGACTGCGGTGTCGTACTTGCCGCCGACCGGCGAGCGCGAGCGGATCGTCGCGCGTTCGGCGTCGGTGATCGCGCCGATGCGCGACGTCGGCGGCACGATCAGCGCGCGCTCGACCGGTAACGGCACGCCGCCGTCCTGCAGCGTCGACACGAGCGCTTCGCCGACGCCGAGTTGGGTGATCACGTCGGCGACATTGCCGAGCAGGGGATTTGGCGCGAAGGTTTCCGCGGCGCTGCGCACGGCCTTCTGGTCGCGCGGCGTGAAAGCGCGCAACGCGTGCTGCACGCGGTTGCCGAGCTGGCCGAGGACCACGTCGGGCGCATCGTCGGGATTCTGCGAGCAAAAGTATACTCCGACGCCTTTCGAGCGAATCAGACGTACGACCTGCTCGACGCGCTTCTGCAGCGTCGGCGGACAATCGTCGAACAGCAGATGCGCCTCGTCGAAAAAGAATACGAGTTTGGGCACATCCAGATCGCCGACCTCGGGCAGCTTCTCGAACAATTCGGACAGCAGCCAGAGCAGGAACGTGGAGTACAGCATCGGCCGCAGGATCAACTGATCGGCGGCGAGGATATTGACGATGCCTCGTCCCGACATGTCCTGGCGCATGAAGTCGGCGAGGTCCAGCGCCGGCTCGCCGAAGAACGCATCGCCGCCGGCGCTGTCGAGCGTGAGCAACGAACGCTGGATCGCCGCGATCGAAGTCGGGCTGACGAGTCCATATTGGGCGGAAATCGTCTTCGCGTTGTCCTTGTCGCTGGCCCAGGTCAACAGTGCGCGCAGGTCTTTCAAGTCGAGCAGCAGCCAGCCGTGATCGTCGGCGAGCTTGAACAGGATTTCGAGCACGCCCGACTGCACATCGTTGAGTTCAAGCAAGCGCGCGAACAGGGTCGGGCCCATTTCCGTCACGGTCGCGCGCACCGGGTGGCCGAGCTTGCCGTAGATATCCCAGAACACGACCGGATTGGCGCTCGGCGCGAAGTTCGTGATGCCGAGCTTGTCCAGGCGCGGCTTGAGCTTGTCGCCGAGCACGGCCGCCTGCGACATGCCGGCGAGATCGCCTTTCACGTCGGCGAGAAACACCGGCACGCCGAGGCGCGAAAAGCCCTCGGCCATCACGGTCAACGAAACCGTCTTGCCGGTGCCGGTCGCACCCGCGATCATGCCGTGGCGATTGCCGTACCTCGCGTGCAGGTAGATATCGGGAGCGGTGGTCTGCAGCTGACTTTTGCCAAGCAGGATTTCATTCACCAGCGGTCCTTCGTTTGCGCGGGCCTCAAGTTTCTCATGGCACGCCACACGGAAACAGCGCGGCATGGTCTGCGTCGGCGACGCTGCCGTCGCGTGCTAGGATTTGTCTGCACGTTCAAAACCGGCGGGCGAGCGAAATCCATGACCAGCATTTCTTCGCGTTTGTACATTTTTACGCTCCTGCTGGTGCTGTCCGGCAGTTGCGTGGCCGGCGCCCCGCAGCCGGGCGATATCGCACCAGCCGTCGAGATCGGCCACGGCAGGAATGGCGAACCGGTGCATGTGGCCGACTATGCGGGAAAGGTGGTCGTCGTTTCGTTCTGGGCGTCGTGGTGTGCTCCCTGCCGCAAGGAGTTGCCCATGCTCGAGGGACTGCAGAAAATCGCCGATGAAAAACATCTCGGCCTGCAAGTCGTTGCAGTGAACATCGAAGAACGCGATGTCTTCAGAAAAATCGCGCTCAAGCTCGGCGACATGCACGTCAAGCTGGTAAACGACAGAAACAACCGCAGCGCGATGGCCTATGGTGTCAAGGGAATTCCGCATATGGTCGTTATCGGCAGGGATGGCCATATCGCGCGAATTCACGTCGGCTACGGCGACAAGGAAATCGATGGTTTTCTCGCCGAGATAAACGAGCTGCTGAAAACCGCCTGAGCGCAGCGGTCGTGTGTCGGTTTCCGAACGAATCGCGGGTGCATGGCGACGCGCAGTTGTGATGCGCGCGCGCGCTGTGTAAGGTGTCCGCGATTTCAACTCATGGTTGCACCTGAATGTTTAATTTTCGTTGTTGCATTGCTTCGATCATGGCCGTGGCGATCGCCGGTTGTGCGGGCCAGCCGCAAAAGGGCGGCGCGGCAAAGCCCGCGTCACAGACCCCGAGCAGCGCGACTGCTGCATTGTATACTCGACTCGACGTCGACGAGAAACGCTTCTTCGCGGCGCGCGACCCGGCCACGTTCAAGAACGACGAGACCGGAAACACGGCGGCCTACACGGCGGCGTGGAACGATGCGCAGGATGCCGCCGCGCAGTGCCCGAAGATCCGCGACTGCGACACGGCGCGTTTCGACGCCGCCTTTGCGCGCATGTCCGGCGGCGCCAATCCGCCCGCATCCGAGGAAACCGCGCTGACGCCGGAAGCGACGACCAACGCTGGCGAGACCTCGCCGGTTTCCGCTGCGCTGCCCGAAGTTGGTCGCTCGGTGACCCTGCTCAAGGGACATGAATTGTCCGAGGTGATGACGCTCAACGGGCCGGTGAAGGTCGCGCTGGAGGAGTGGCTGACCTCGTTGCGTCCGAATCTCATGGACACCTACGAAAATTATGAGTACCTGCGCCATCTGATGTGGCCCGAATACCAGAAGGCGGGCCTGCCCGAAGCGATTCTGTTCGGCATCATGGCCAAGGAATCCGGCGGGCGTGTGCACGCGCTGTCGCGCTCGGGCGCCGCCGGCCTGTTGCAGTTCATGCCCGCGACCGGCCAGCGCTTCGGCCTGACGGTGAGCGGCGGCTTCGACCAGCGCTACGATCCGGCGTTGTCGGCGCGCGCGAACGCCGCCTATCTCAACGAACAACTGGCGGTGTTCAACAACAATCTCGAACTCGTCATCGCCGCGTACAACGGCGGCGAGGGACGCGTGCAGCGCCTGACGCGCGGTGCGGACAATCCGAGTTTCTGGGATCCGCGGATTTTCTACGAGCTGCCCGCGGAAACGCGCGACTACGTGCCGGTCGTGCTCGCCGCGGCATGGCTGTTCATGCATCCGGAAAAATACAATCTGCAGTTTCCGAAAATCGACGGCCGGCCCGGAACGCTGGTTCTGCAGAAGAACGCCTCGCTCGCCGAACTCGCCGTGTGCCTGGGCCAGGAAGGCAATATGCACGACGGCTGGTTCCGCACGCTGCGCAATCTCAATCCCGCGCTCGATCCGCGCCAGGTGCAGCCCGCCTCGACGCCGCTGCACGTGCCGCAGCAACTGGTCGGTCTGTACGAGCGCAACTGCCTGAATGGAGTCTGGGCGTCGGTCGCCAACGATTTGCATCAGGCCGTGCTCGCCACGCCGTCGCCGCCGCCGCAGGTCGCGCGCGCCGCGCCGCCACCGCCGCGCGCGCGCGCCAAGGCCGCGCCGACCTATGTCGTGCGCCGCGGCGAGCATCTGGCCGGCATCGCGCACAAATTCGGCTGCCGCAGCGTCGCCGAGCTGGCCAAGGCCAATGGCATCAAGCCGAGGGATTATTCGAGCATTCGGCCGGGGCGTGTGCTGCAGGTGGGGGTGTGTACGCAGTAGCGAATCGTGGCGACGAGAAATATCGCTCTGATCGACCCGGGTTTGATCCTGTTCTTGACGCCCGTCGGCAACGCCGATTTCCTGTGTCTCCTCGCGCCCTTCTTGCAGTACGAGGGCGCGGGTGGCTGAGCAAGAACACTTGACTATCCCCCACCCATTTGCTCCCATGCAGATCGTTCCTGGCCGTCGATATTGTCCTTCCCGCAGAGGTAGTTGCCCGTGAACTCCCACGTCGCACCGCATCGTTCCATCCTGGCCAACGCCGCCTATGGTCTGCTCAATCCGATTCCGTTCGGCTTCTTTGTCGCTGCGCTGATTTTCGACATCATCTATGTGCGGACCGCAGGCGTGCTGTGGAACAAGGGCGCAGCCTGGCTGATCGTGTTCGGCCTGCTGATTGCAGTGATCCCGCGCTTCGTCAACCTCGCACAGGTCTGGATTACGTCCCGGCAGGTCGCCCGGCGCGCCGACAAGCTGGACTTCTGGCTCAACCTGCTCGCCATCGTCGCGGCGATCTTCAATGCGTTCGTGCACAGTCGCGATGCCTACGCGGTGGTTCCTGCCGGCGTCTGGCTCTCGGTTTGCACGGTTCTCCTCCTGTCCATCGGCCACATCGTGATGGCCGTGCACCATTCCGCAGCGAAGGAGTCCGTCCATGAATAAGATCGCCCTTCGCAGCGTGCTGGTGCTGGCCTTCGGAGTGCTGCTGGGGGCATGCAGCGGGAAGCCGTCGTATGAGCCCGCGCAGCAGTCGGGTGATGCTCCGCCATTGCCCGCTGCCCGCAACTTCCTGGTCCCGCCGATGCAGGTCCCCAGGTATGCTGGCTGGAAGCAGGGCCAGGCGCCCAAAGTGGCGCCCGGGCTCAGGATCGAAAAGATCGCCAGCAGCCTGATGCACCCGCGCCAGCTTTACACCCTCCCCAATGGCGACATCCTGGTAGTGGAATCCAACGGCCCCGGCTCCGAGCCGGTGACCACGCCGAAACAGTTGATCGCGAACAAGGTCAAGAACCTCTCGGGCAAGGGTGCAAAAGGCGGCAACCGGATCACCCTGCTGCGCAGCAACGGCAATGCCGGCGCTGAATGGGAGAAGCACGTCTTCATCGAGAACCTGCATTCGCCGTTCGGGGTACAGCTGATTGGCGACACCCTGTACGTGGCCAACACCGACGCAATCGTGAAGTTCCCTTACGTCACGGGCGCAACGCAGATCACCGCGCCCGGGGTGGAATTCACCGACTTGCCGGCCACGATCAACCACCACTGGACCAAGGCGCTGGTGGCCAGTCCGGATGGCAGCAAGCTGTATGTCGGGGTCGGCTCCAACAGCAACATCACCGAGAACGGCATCGACCAGGAATACCGGCGCGCGAACGTACTCGAGGTAGACGTGGCCAGCGCCAGCAGCAGGATCTATGCCTCGGGCCTGCGCAATCCGACCGGGCTGCAGATCGAGCCGCATACGGGCAAGCTCTGGGCGATCGTCAATGAACGCGACGAGATAGGCGCGGACCTGGTGCCCGACTACCTGACCTCGGTCCAGGAGGGCGGTTTCTACGGCTGGCCGTACAGCTACTACGGCCAGCACGTGGACAGCCGCGTCATGCCGCAGCGACCGGACCTGGTGGCCAAGGCGATCAAGCCCGACTACGCGCTGGGGTCGCACGTCGCCGCGCTCGGGCTGCTGTTTTCGGACACCAACGCGCTGCCGGAGAAGTATCACAATGGCGCCTTCGTCGGCGAGCATGGCAGCTGGGACCGCTCGCCACTGAGCGGCTACAGCGTCGTCCACGTCGCGTTCGTGCAAGGCAAGCCGGTCGGCGTTCCCGAGCCGATCGTCACCGGCTTCTACTCGGACGACGAGTCGGAGCTGTACGGCGCACCGGTCGGGTTGGCGCAGGACAAGGACGGCGCGCTGTTGATCGCTGATGACGTCGGCGATGCCGTCTGGCGGGTGACGGCAGCGTCGCCCGGAACACCGTGACACTTGCGCGCGCGCCAAGGCCGCACCGACCTATGCGCCGCGGCGAGCATCTGGCCGGCATCGCGCACAAATTCGGCTGCCGCAGCGTCGTCGAACTGGCCAAGGCCAATGGCATCAAGCCGAAGGACTATTCGAGCATCGGCCGGGAGGGTGTTGCAGGTGGGTGTGTGTACGCGTTTCTAATGACAGTTGCTCCGCCCCCTTTTTCCAAGTACTTTGAGGGTGGCGATGCAGGATGGTGCATTCATCGGACCATGGTTGTCTGGCCGGCCTACGGAGAAACCGGGGCGTCTCACTCCGTCCTCTTTTTTCCTCCTGCATGGCCACTGCGATTGACAGGCGAAGTTCCGGTGGAGAACGATCCCCGCGAGCATCAGGTTCGCCGCGCCGCGGCGGATTGTCGTTTCTCATCCGGAGGACGTATGAACGCACGAGCCGCTGTACTCGCCATATTACTGGGCCTCATTGGAGTACCGGCATGCGTCGCCGATGAAGCGATCATGGGCACCTGGAAGCTGAATGAAGCGAACTCGACGTTCACTCCAGCGGCGCCGAAGTACGTCACCCTCGTCTATGCCCCCGCTGGCGACGAGATAAAAGTCACGATGGATGGGCTATCCGCCAACGGCAAGCCGATGCACAACGAGTGGAAGGGCAAGTTCGACGGCAAGGACTATCCCGTCGTCGGCCAAGGCGACTCAGTGTCCGACACACGCGCCTACACCAAGATCGACGATCTCACGTTGGAGTTCACCATCAAGAAGGACGGAAAGACCTTGAGCTCCGGTCGTATCATTGTCGCGGCCGGCGGCAAAAGCCGGGCTACGGTCAGCATGAGCGCACCCAGCGGGGCGGGCAAGGAGTTCGGCAGCCGCTCTGCCTACGACAAGCAGTAAGAATCTCTGTTGCGGGAAAAGGGCTCAGGTACATTTTTTAGGCTATATTGAATGACGGCGGCATCGAGCGCAAACGGACGTCGTGTCTGCGTCGCAGAAAATACGTCCCGCAGCAACTCGATATGCTCTGTCAACGACCGGTGCTGGCGTTCAAGCAGCGCCACGGTGAAAAAGAAGGTTCCGCGGGGACGAACGCGCGGATATAGCGGGGCATGCGGCAATCGTGTCGAATCTTCGCGGCTGGCGGGATACGCTGCGCTTCTCCCGCCCTACTAACACGGGAAACGGCCTACAGGGGCTGTCCGACCTGCACCGCGTTTCCGGCTGCCAGATCGCCGCTCAGTACGCAAGCCTGAGGCAGCAGCACAATGACCGTCGAGCCCATATTGAAGCGACCCATTTCGGCGAAGCGTTCGAGACGGATGCTCTTGTCGCGCCAATTCTTGCGTGTGATCGCGCTGGCGTAGGGCGGAATTTCCAGGCCGCTCCATACGGTCTCGACACTCGACACCAGCATCGCGCCGACCATCACGACGCAGAAAGGGAGCCTGTTCCCATCCATACCGATGCCATCGAAGTGACAGACCAGACGCTCGTTGCGCGCGAACAGGCGCGGCACGGCCTCGACCGTGAACGGCGCTACGCTGAACAGACGTCCTGGAATGTGCACGGTTTCGCGCAGCGTTCCGGCGAGTGGCATATGCACGCGGTGATAGTCGCGCGGCGACAGATATATCGTGATGAAACTTCCATTGGTATACGCAGCTGCCGCTGCCTCGTCGCCGAGCAATTCGGCGACGGAAAAATCGAAACCCTTGGCCTGGAAGATGCGTCCGGCGCCGGATTGATCCGCGACGATTGCACCGAGTTGACTGATGGTGCCGTCGGCCGGGCATGCGACGGCGCGCGGATCGGCCGGCGCGTTGCGCGCACCCGGCTTGAGCGCGCGCGTGAAAAACGCGTTGAAGCTGACATAGGCGCGCGCATCCGGCTGCAGCGCCTGGCTCATGTCCACATTGTAGTTTTTTATAATTGTGGAAATCAGGAAGTCCTTCCACGGCCGCCAGGTCCAGCGCGTCGCCCAGTAGACGATGCGCGACAACGCGCGATGCGGCAGGGCGTATTGCAGCCACAGGGACCAGCGCATGCGTCAGCGGCCGCCGCCGGCCAGTGTCGTCATGTCGCCCACCACGTCCGCAGCTGCCAGCGGCGGACGGAAGATGCCAATCAACTGTCCCTGCGGATCGACGATCACCGCCGAGCCGGAGTGGTCGACTTCGATATTGCCGTCAGCGTTTTTCGTGCGCGTGTAGACGAGGCCGAGCGCGCGCGTGATCTTCGTCAGTTCCTCATCGCTGCCGCTTGCGGCGACGAAGTCGGCGCTGAAGAAGCTCACGTACTTGCCGAGCACGTCGGGCGTGTCGCGTTCGGGATCGACGGAGACGAAATCGATGCGGATCTTGTCGTGCAGCCCGCGTTTACCGAGTTCGTTCCAGGCCGATTTGAGCGTCTGCAGCGTGGTTGGACACACATCGGGGCAGGCGGTGTAGCCGAAGTATACAATGTTCCAATGCCCGCGCCAGTCGGCCAGAGTCAGCGGCTGGCCATTGGCCTGATCGAGATGAAAATCGGGCAGCGCGCGCGGCTGCGGATAGAGCAGGGCGCTGGCAAGTTTCGGCGCCGACTCTGCGGCGTAGTAGCGATTGCCGAGCCAAAGACCGACGGCGGCAGCGAGCGCGGCGATCAGGATCAGATAGGTCGGATTGGGGCGCGTGGCCTTGGGACTGGTGCTCATGCGGTCATTATAGCGGGGTTGTTTGGCCTATAATTTGTAGATGACTGCCGAACTTGCCACGATCATCGACTTCATCCGCTACGGTGCGAGCCGCTTCGGCAGCGCGGCGTTGACGTTCGGTCACAGTTACGACAACGCGCTGGACGAGGCGACGCATCTGGTGCTGCATACGCTGCATCTGCCGCACGATCTGTCGCCGAATTACGCCCAGGCTCGACTCACCGCTGCGGAAAAAAAATCCGTACTCGCCCTGATCGAGCGCCGCGTGCGTGAGCGCAAGCCGGTCGCGTACCTGACCGGCGAGGCCTGGTTCGCGGGTTTGAAATTCAAGTCCGATACGCGCGCGCTGGTGCCGCGTTCGCCGATCGCCGAGATGATCCTCAACGGATTTTCGCCCTGGCTCGACGGCGTGCCCGTGCGGCGCGCGCTGGATCTGTGCACCGGCTCGGGTTGCATCGGCATCGCGATGGCCGCGCACAATCCCGACTGGCAGGTCGATCTGGCGGATATCAGCGATGCAGCGCTGTCGTTAGCCAGAGAAAATATCGTTTTCCAGGATGTCGAGGAGCGTGTGCGTGCATGCAAGTCGGACCTGTTCTCGACATTGAAAGGTGAGGTCTACGATCTGATCGTAAGCAATCCGCCGTACGTGACCGAACAGGAATTTGCCGCGTTGCCGCCAGAGTATGCGCACGAACCGGCGCTAGGCTTGAAGGCGGGCGACGACGGGCTCGATTTTGCGCTGCGCATTCTCGATGAGGCGCCGAAGCACCTGAGTGCGGACGGCTGGTTGATCGTCGAAGTCGGCGAAAGCGAGCGTGCGCTGACGAAACTGTTGCCGAGGCTGCCGCTGAACTGGATCGAGTTCGAAGTCGGTCAGATGGGCGTATTTGCGATTGCGCGCAGCGATCTAGTCAAGCATGCGAAGTCGATTCGTACTGCGCTGAAAACGCGCTGACAGCCCAGTCAAAAGACTGAACCACGGAGAACACGGAGAACACGGAGAACACGGAGTAAAAAGCGTTTTTGATGTGGATGGCTTGATTGCTTTTTGTGGAAACAGATTTTGATCTTTCTTTCTCCGTGTTCTCCGTGGTTCAATCTCTGGTCTTGAATCTTTAAATCTTTACGAGAGCAACGCGTGTCGAGCAATTCCTTCGGAAAATTATTCACCGTCACAACCTTTGGCGAGAGCCACGGGCCGGCGATCGGCTGCGTGATTGACGGCTGTCCGCCGGGGCTGGAAATAGAGCCTGAGGAATTCCGCAGCGACCTCGATCGCCGCGCGACCGGAAAGTCGCGCTACACCTCGCAGCGGCACGAGGCGGACGAGGTGGAAATCCTCTCCGGCGTGTACACCGGCAAAACCACCGGCACGCCGATCGCGCTGCTGATCCGCAACACCGATGCGCGTTCGAAGGACTACGCCGAGATCGAGCAGACCTTTCGTCCGAACCATGCCGATTACACCTACTGGCAGAAATACGGCATTCGCGATCCGCGCGGTGGCGGGCGCTCGTCCGCGCGCGAGACGACGATGCGCGTCGCCGCCGGCGTGATTGCAAAAAAGTGGCTTTCTATACATTTCCACATCGTCGTGCGCGGCTATCTCGCCCAAGTCGGCGAATTGACGCCGCGCGCATTCGCCTGGGACGCGGTGGAGGAAAATCCGTTTTTCTGGCCCGATGCGGCGATGGTGCCGGAGCTGGAAAAGTACATCGATGCCCTGCGCAAGGCGGGCGATTCGGCCGGCGCGCGGGTCAATGTCGTCGCCGACAACGTGCCGCCGGGTTGGGGTGAGCCGATCTACTGCAAGCTCGATGCCGATCTCGCTGCGGCACTGATGTCGATCAATGCGGTCAAGGGCGTGGAAATCGGCGACGGATTCGCGGCGGTCGCGCAGCGCGGCAGCGAACACCGCGACGAGATCACGCCGCAGGGATTCCTGTCGAATCATTCCGGCGGCATCCTCGGCGGCATCTCCTCGGGCCAGGCGGTGCTCGCCTCGATGGCGCTGAAGCCCACATCGAGCATTCTTATTCCCGGCTGCAGCGTCGATCTCGCCGGCGCAGCGGTCGAGGTGCGCACCAAGGGCCGGCATGATCCCTGCGTGGGCATCCGCGCAACGCCGATCGGCGAAGCCATGGTCGCTTTGGTGCTGATGGATCACGCCTTGCGCCATCGCGCGCAGTGCGGCGATGTCGGCGAGATCCTGCCGCGTATTCCGGCGGCAGCTACGACCGACGCGAAATAACATGGCTGCGCAACAGACGAGGGCGCGTCCGCGCGTGTGGGTTTCGCGTCCGCTGTTTGACGACATGACCGATCGGCTACGCGAATATTTCGACGTGCAGGCCGAGACCGAAGACCACGCGTGGACCGCCGCACAGGTTGGCGAAAAATTGCGCGACATGCACGGTGCCGTGCTCGGCGTGTCCGATCCGGTCGACGCGCGCGCGATTGCGCAGGCGCCGCGTCTGCGGGTGCTGGCCAATACCGCGGTCGGCTATGACAATCTCGATCTCGCAGCGCTGACCGCGGCCGGCATCGTGGCGACGAATACGCCCGACGTACTCAACGAAGCGGTCGCCGATTTCGCCTGGGCGCTGTTGCTCGCGGCCGCACGCCGGGTCGGCGAGGGCGAGCGTTACCTGCGCGCGGGGCGCTGGCAGGGCTCGTCGTTTCACCTTCTGCTCGGCGGCGAAGTGCATGGCCGCACGCTCGGCATTCTCGGCATGGGGCGCATCGGTCAGGCGATCGCGCGTCGCGCGATTGGATTCCGCATGCCGGTGATCTATCACAATCGCTCGCGGCTCGAAGCGACGGTCGAGCGCGAATGCAACGCGCGTTACGCCAGCCGCGATGAGCTGTTGCGCAATGCCGACTATCTGGTGCTAGTGCTGCCGCTGACGCCGGCGAATCGGCACGCGATCGGTACGGCGGAACTCGCGTTGATGAAGCCGACCGCGACGCTGGTCAATATTGCGCGCGGCGGCATCGTCGACGATGCCGCGCTGGCCGCGGCCCTGAGCGAGGGTCGCCTCGCCGCCGCCGGCCTCGATGTATTCGAAAACGAGCCGGCGCTGTATGCACGCCTGCCGACACTCGACAATGTCGTGCTGACCCCGCATATTGCGAGCGCGAGTCTGGATACGCGGCGCGCGATGGCTGGCGTGGCGGTCGACAATCTGATCGCGGCGCTCGGCTTCGGTGCGCACGCGGGGCGGCCGCCGAATGTGTTGAACCCCGAGGCACTGCAAACTTCCGCCTGAGCGAGGCGTTGTATACTTTTACCAAAGCCGTGAGTACGAGGAAAATGAGCAAGAAAGACAAGTACAAGGTTGCAATGGTCGGCGCCACGGGTGCCGTCGGCGAAACCCTGCTCGGCATCCTCAAGGAACGCAAATTTCCGGTTGGCGAGCTGGTGCCGCTGGCCAGCGAACGCAGTGCGGGCGGCCAGGTTGAGTTCGGCAACCACTCGGTCACCGTGAAAAACCTCGCCGACTACGACTTCGCCGGCGTCGATATCGCATTCTTTTCCGCGGGCGCCAGCGTATCGAAGGTGCATGCGCCGCGTGCGGCGGCGGCGGGCGCAGTAGTAATCGACAACACTTCCGAATTCCGCTATCAGGAGGATATTCCGCTGGTCGTCAGCGAGGTCAATCCGCATGCGATCGCGCGGTACAAGCCGCGCGGGATCATCGCCAATCCGAACTGCTCGACGATGCAGATGCTGGTCGCGCTGGCGCCGATCCATCGGGCCTTCGGCATCACGCGCATCAACGTGGCCACGTATCAGTCGGTTTCCGGCGCGGGCCGCTCGGGCGCAGAAGAGCTTGCCAAGCAGACTGCGGCCCTGCTCAATTTCCAGGAATATCCGGCGGCGAAGTTCAGCAGGCAGATCGCGTTCAACGTGATCCCGCATATCGACGAGTTCCTGGCCAACGGCTACACCAAGGAAGAAATGAAGATGGTCTGGGAGACGCAGAAGATACTCGAAGACAAAAGTATACAAGTGAACCCGACCGCGGTGCGCGTACCGGTTTTCTACGGCCATTCCGAAGCGGTGCATATCGAAACGCGCGACAAGGTGACCGCCGACGCGGCGCGCGCGCTGCTGCAGAAGACCCCGGGCGTGGTGGTGATCGACGAGCACAAGGCGGGTGGTTATCCGACCCCGGTCAGCGATGCGGCCGGCAAGGATGCGGTCTTCGTCGGCCGCCTGCGCGAGGACATTTCGCACGCGCACGGCTTGAACCTGTGGATCGTCTCGGACAATATCCGCAAGGGCGCGGCGCTGAACGCGGTGCAGATCGGCGAGTTGCTGCTTCAGTCCTATCTGTGAGCGGGGCCACGCTTTGCCGGAATTCGCGGGAAACTCTTGCGAAAAACGCATTGGCGTTTCATAGTTGCGTGCCGATAATAAGGCAGTTTCGAGGTTGCGCTGGTTATTGCGCGGATTGCCCTGCGCCCGCCGCGGCGCTCTGGGCTCGGTTTTGGTGTCTGAATATCTCTGGGGCAGGTTTATGAAGCGACTGATGAAGTCTTCACTGGCTGTTGCGCTTGCGCTGGCCACCGGTCAGGTCGCGGCCCTGGGCCTGGGGCCGATACAGGTCAAATCCGGGCTCAATCAACCGCTGGTCGCCGAGATTGCGGTGACCACGGATTCGCCGGCCGAAGCCAACGATTTGCGCGTCGATCTGGCATCCGCCGAGGATTTCGAGCGCGTGGGCCTGAATCGCACGCGCGTCGGCATTCCGATCGACTTTGCGGTCCACAGCAATGGCCACGGGCAGACGGTGATCAAACTCACCACAAAGGAAGTGGTGCGCGAGCCGTTTCTGGATTTCCTCATTGAAGTCAATTGGGCCAAGGGCAAGCTGCTGCGCGAGTACACCGTGCTGCTCGACCCGCCGGTGACGGCACCGGCGGTGGTCGCGACCAGCAAACCGGTCGTCGCACAGGCGCCGGTGGAGGCGCGTCCGGTGGTCAAGCCCAAACCGGTCGAGGCTAGGCCAGCGCTTGCGCCGAGCGAACCGGTCGCCGCGAAACCGGCTCAGGCCCCGGCACCCGCGCCCGCGCCAGCAAGCAGGCCGGCGGCGGCGCCAGCGGCTGCCGCTGGACAATACGGCCCGGTCGGCCGCGGCGAGACGCTGTCCGCAATCGCGCGCGATCTCGATGTTGCCGACAGCGCAGATCTCAATCAAGTGATGCTGGCCTTGCTCAAGGCCAACCCGAATGCGTTCTACCGCAGCAATATCAACGCCCTCAAGGCCGGCGCGGTGCTGCGCATTCCGAGCGCCGACGAAATCCGCAACGCAGGCTCGCTCAGGGATGCGGCCGCCGCGGTGCGCGAGCAGACACAGTCCTGGCGCGAGGCGAGTCAGCCTGCGTTGGCGACCAACGCCGGTGCGCCGGCGGTGACCGAAAACAAGGCACCTGTCAAACCCGCTGCGGCCGCGGGAACCGAACATCTTGCGCTGGTGCCGCCGCAGTCGGGCAAATCCAACGAATCGGGCAGCGATCACGGCGGTAGCGGCAAGGATGGCGCTGATGGGCGCGCGGAGTTGGCGCGGACCAAGGAAACGTTGGTCAACAGCCAACAGGAAGGCACGGAGCTCAAATCCCGGGTCAAGCAGCTCGAGGACATCAATGACAAGGGTCAGCGCCTGATCTCCCTGAAGGATTCGGAAATCGCCGATCTGCAGAACAAGCTCAAGGCCTTGCAGGCGGGGAAAGCGCCGGAACCCGCGACCGCAGCGCCGGTCAAGCCGGCCGATGCAGTGCCGGCGGTCCAGCCCGCGGCCGATGCAGCCGCGAGCGCAGCAAAGACCGAGGCCAGTACACCACCGGCGACCACCCCGGCGGCCCCCGCGGCAACGCCGCCCGAGACTGCCGCCACTCCTGCGCCGCCTTCTCCTGCTCCCGCCACCACGGCGCCTGTGACCGAAGCGCCGCCCACCCCGACACCAGCGCAAACCACGCCACTACCCAGCCCGGAGGCGAAGGCGCCTGTGCCGCTGCCACCGGCCCAGCCGGCGACTGGCTTCCTCGGCGACAATCCGTATCTGTTTTATGGCATTGGCGCCATCCTGCTGCTGATCGGCGGCTGGGCCTGGTCGCGCTTTGCGCGCAAACCAAAACCCATGGTCCGCCCGCAATATGCGGCCGCCGCGCGCGCGCTCGATACCGCCGCGCCCGCCGATGCGGCGCAGGCTCCGTCCGCGCAGATGTTGGCGGATCGTGTGGCGGAACATCCGGAGGACGTGCCGGCTTCGCTTGACCTGCTGCGCCACTATTACGAGCAGAGCGATGCAACCCATTTCGAGGCGCTGGCCGAGTCGCTGCATTCGCGTCTGGGTGTGGACGCGCCGGAGTGGGCGGAAGTGTTGGCGATGGGCGAAGCGCTTTCCCCGCATCACGCGTTGTTTGCCGAGTCGGGCGCTGACGCGCATGCGGCCGGGTTCGGCACCTTGCCCGGCACCGCAGCCGTTGGCCGCGACCAGTTTGATACTCAGGTGATCGAGCCCAGAAATTTGAGCGATCGGATCGAGGCTCCGACGCATGACGCGGGGCGGCAGGTGCACGTGGATATGGATCGTGACGAGCATCCGCTCGACGCGCCCCGCTTCGATCAACAAGTCGCGCCCGCTCACGAATCCGTCGAGCATGAGCACCCCGGATTTACCTATGAACCGGCAGAAGCAGGCGCCGCGACGGGACAACACGAGACCGCGCTCAGCGATTTGATGATGGACGAGGACACGATCGGCACGCGCCTCGATCTTGCGCGCGCTTATGTCGACATGGGCGATCCCGACGGCGCGCGCTCGATGCTTGACGAGGTGCTGGCCGAGGGCAGCGAAGCGCAGCGCGAGGAAGCACGCAAGCTGCTTGCCGAATTGCGCTAGGCGTTACTCGCGCTGATTGACTGCAGGCCGGGCAAGTCCCGGCCTGTTCGTTTATGGGTACGCGCTGATCCGTCGGCGAGCCAGTCGGGCTGTGCGCAGGCGCGCGTTACAATGACAACTTCGCCAACCTGATCAGGTCAGCATTTTGCGCATCGCGCTCGGCATCGAATACGACGGCACCGATTTCCTCGGCTGGCAGCGCCTCAAGCAGGGCAAGTCGGTGCAGGCTGCGGTCGAAGCGGCGCTGTCCTTCGTCGCGGATGCGTCGCCGGAACGGCCAATTGAGGTCGTGTGCGCGGGACGCACCGATGCAGGCGTGCACGCACAATGTCAGGTCATCCATTTCGATACGGCGGCCGAGCGCAGCACGCGCAGCTGGACGCTCGGCGCCAACTCGCGTCTGCCCGCGAGTGTGGCCGTGCGCTGGGCGACTCCGGTGAGCGAGGACTTCCACGCGCGCTTTCGTGCCCAGGCGCGGCGCTATCGATACACGATCGTCAACCGGCCGGTGCGCGCGGCGCTGGACGCGCGCTTCGCGACCTGGGAACGCATGCCGCTGAATATCGATGCGATGCGCAAGGCCGCGCAAGCGCTGATCGGCGAGCACGATTTCACCTCCTTTCGTACGCTCTCCTGCCAGGCGAAGACCGCACGGCGCGAAGTGCAGGAGATCGCGATCGTGCGTGTCGGCGAACGCATCATGATCGAGATTCAGGCGAATGCGTTCCTGCATCATATGGTGCGCAATATCATCGGCAGCCTGCTGCCAGTCGGGCGCGGCGAGCAGGCGCCCGCCTGGATCGCGGACCTGCTCGCAGGGCGCGATCGCAGCGTCGCCGGGCCGACCGCGCCGGCGCAGGGGCTGGCGTTTCTGTATCCGCTGTATCCTGCGCAGTATGGATTGCCCGGCGAGGTGACCTTGCGATGAGCGAGCCGACTGCGAGTGCGGCAAACCAGCGCGTGCGCATCAAGTTCTGTGGGATGACTCGTGTCGCGGATGCGGCTGCGGCAGCCGCGCTCGGCGTCGACGCGGTCGGCGTCGTGCTGACCGACAAGAGCAAGCGCTTTGCCGGCATCGCGCGTGCGCGCGAGATGCGCGCCGCGTTGCCGCCGTTCGTGACCTTGGTGACCTTGTTCATGGACGACGAGCCGGGCTTCATCGCGCAGGCGGTCGCCGAGGTGCAGCCCGATCTGCTGCAATTCCACGGCAGCGAAACCGCGCAGGATTGTGTACGCTATGGTGTGCCTTATATCAAAGCCGTCGCCATGGCCGACGGCGCCCACCCGGCCGAGCTGATGCGCATGCATCCACAGGCCAGAGGATTTTTGCTCGATGGCCACGCAAGCGGCGAACAAGGCGGCAGCGGCAAGACCTTCGATTGGTCGATGGCGTCCGTGTCTTTCGATCGGCCCGTGTTGCTGGCGGGTGGGCTGACCGCGCACAACGTCGTCGCGGCGATCCGTGTGGTGCGACCGTATGCGGTCGACGTCGCCAGCGGTATCGAGAGCGCACCCGGAATCAAGGATTTGCACAAGATGCGGCGCTTCGTCGCCGCCATGCAGGAAATTGCGGAGAATCACAGTGCTGGCAAATAAAACCAGGGAAGTATCGCCGGCGGCGACGCTGGACTATATGCAGTACCCCGACGCGCACGGCCGCTTCGGCGACTACGGCGGCATCTACGTCGCCGAGACCCTGATGCAGCCGATTGCGGAATTGACCGAGGCTTATCTGCGTCTGCGCAGCGATCCGGAGTTCATCGCCGAGCTCGATCGCGACCTCAAGCATTACGTCGGCCGGCCGAGCCCGATCTATCACGCCGAGCGCCTGTCGAAGAAAGTCGGCGGCGCACAAATCCTGTTCAAGCGCGAGGATCTCAACCACACCGGCGCGCACAAGATCAACAACACCGTGGGGCAAGCCCTGGTCGCCAAACGCATGGGCAAGCGCCGCATCATTGCGGAGACCGGCGCCGGTCAGCACGGCGTCGCCAGCGCCACGGTCGCCGCGCGGCTGGGTCTCGAGTGCGTCGTCTACATGGGCGCGGTCGATATCCAGCGCCAGGCGATCAACGTCTACCGCATGAAGCTGCTCGGCGCCCAGGTGGTAGCGGTTACTTCGGGTTCGAAGACCTTGAAGGACGCGCTCAACGAAGCGATGCGCGACTGGGTCACCAATGTCGCGGAAACCTTTTACATCATCGGCACGGTGGCCGGGCCGCATCCGTATCCGATGATGGTGCGCGATTTCAACGCGATCGTCGGCCGCGAAGCGCGCGCGCAGATGCTCGAAGAATATGGACGACTGCCCGATACGCTGGTCGCCTGCGTCGGCGGCGGATCGAATGCGATCGGCCTGTTCCACGCGTTTCTCAATGACCGCGACGTCGCCATGGTCGGTGCCGAGGCGGCCGGCGACGGCATCGAAACCGGGCGTCATGCCGCTTCGCTCGTGGCGGGCCGACCCGGCGTGCTGCACGGCAACCGTACCTATGTGATCTGCGACGGCAACGGCCAGATCACCGAGACGCATTCGATCTCGGCCGGCCTCGACTATCCGGGCGTCGGTCCCGAACACGCCTGGCTCAAGGACACCGGTCGCGCGAGCTACGCCGGCATTACCGACGCCGAGGCGCTAGTCGCGTTTCACGAACTGGCGCGCACCGAAGGCATCCTCGCCGCACTCGAGTCCAGCCATGCGGTCGCGCAAGGCATCAAGCTCGCACGCGAAATGGCGAAGGACAAACTGATCCTGGTCAACCTGTCCGGGCGTGGCGACAAGGACGTGCACACGATTGCGGCACGCGAAGGGATCACGCTTTGAACCGCATCGACCAGCGTTTCGCCGAACTGAAATCCACGGGCCGCACCGGCCTGATCCCGTTCGTCACCGCTGGCGATCCACTGCCCGACGCGGTCGTGCCGCTGCTGCACGCCTTGGTCGAAGCCGGTGCCGACCTGATCGAGCTTGGTGTGCCGTTTTCCGATCCGATGGCCGATGGGCCGGTGATCCAGCATTCGAGCGAGCGCGCGCTGGCGCGCGGCGTCGGCCTGGCGCAAATACTCGGTTGGGTCGGTGAATTCCGGCAAAAAGATAAAAGTACACCGATCGTGCTGATGGGCTATCTCAACCCGGTGGAAATCCACGGCTACGAGCGCTTCGCCCGCGAAGCGGTCGCGGCCGGCGTGGACGGCGTGCTGCTGGTCGATTGCCCGCTCGAAGAATCCGCGACGGTTGCGGCGATCGCCGCTGCCGGTCTGCACAGGATTTTCCTTGCTGCTCCGACCACGGTGGATGCGCGTCTGGCTGCGTTGTGCGCGCAGGCGAGTGGATTTCTATACTATGTTTCTTTTGCGGGCGTGACCGGCGCGAACCGATTGAGTCTGGATCCCGTGCGCGAACGCGTGGCCGCAATCAAGGCGCAGACGCAGGTGCCGGTCGCGGTCGGCTTCGGCGTGCGCGATGCGGTATCTGCCGCTGCCATTGCCGAATTCGCCGACGCGGTGGTGATCGGCAGCGCCCTGGTCGAGCATTTGGTGAACTCTTCGACGCCGGACAGGGTCTCAGTCGAGACGGTCAGCAAATCGGCGCGCGAATTTCTCGCTCCGATCCGCAAGGCGCTGGATGCGCGGCAGGCGCTGCATGCAGCGTGAGCCCGACCGGGACGATCCCGTGAAGTCGGCGCCGCCGGCTGAAACCGGTGCGTCCGGTACGGATAAATCCGCGACAAAAACATCCGACAGCAACGGAGACGACGACGAAATGAGCTGGTTACAAAAATTGATGCCGTCGCGCATTCGCACCGAAGGCAACGCGAGCAAGGGCAAGGTACCGGAAGGGTTGTGGGGCAAGTGCGAGGGCTGCGGCGCGGTGCTCTATGGGCCGGAACTCGAGCGCAACCTCGAAGTGTGCCCGAAGTGCGGCCATCATCATCCGATCGCGGCGCGCAAGCGCTTGCGTGCGCTGCTGGATGAGAACAGCGGCGAGGAATTGTTCGCCACTCTCGAACCGGTCGATGCGCTCAAGTTCAAGGATTCGAAGACCTACAAGGCACGCATAGCTTTGGCGCAGAAGGCCACCGGCGAGAAAGATGCGCTGATCGCGATGCGCGGCCTGTTGAAGGCGCGCCCACTGATCGCGGTCGCGTTCGAGTTCACCTTCATGGGCGGTTCGATGGGCTCGGTGGTCGGCGAGAAATTCACCCTCGCCGCCGAGCATGCACTCGAACATCGCATTCCCTTCGTCTGCTTTTCGGCGACCGGCGGGGCGCGCATGCAGGAAGGCCTGTTCTCTCTGATGCAGATGGCGAAGACCTCGGCCGCGCTCGCGCGCCTGCGCGGCGCGGGCGTGCCGTATATTTCCGTACTCACCGATCCGACCACGGGCGGTGTCTCGGCGAGCCTGGGCATGCTCGGCGATATCAACATCGGCGAACCCAAGGCGCTGATCGGCTTCGCCGGTCCGCGCGTGATCGAACAGACCGTGCGCGAAACCTTGCCGGAAGGATTCCAGCGCTCGGAATTCCTGGTCGAGCATGGCGCGCTGGACTTGATCGTCGATCGCCGTGACATGCGCGACCGGCTCGCCTCGTTGCTGGGTTTGCTGATGCGCGCGGCGCGCGCGGCGTAAGTTACAGCGGCACGAATTCAAACGCCTCGGCGACAATTTCGATTACATCGCCAGACTGCATTTCAATTTTGAATGAATTGCCGGATCGTGTGACTGAGTTAAGCGATGCAGATGGCCCCCAAGAGTCTCGAAAGGTCGCATTGAATTCGCTCATTTCTTGAAAGTTAAGAAGATACGGTGTCGCGTCTTCGTCTTTTCTGACGAAAGCATGCACATGAAGTGTGCATGCTTTGCGGCTCCACGCTAGCTCTATCGAGTCCAGCAATGCATCGTGAAGAGGAAGACTGGCGAAGTCCACTTTACGCGGCGCGCAGTGCGCCGTATTTGCGCAGGCGCTGATAACGCTGTTCGACCAATGCAGCGCCGTCGAGGCGATCGAGTATAACGAGCTGGTTGAGCAGCACGGCTTTGAGGCGCACCGCCATATTGTGCGGGTCGCGGTGCGCGCCGCCGAGCGGTTCGCGCAGCATCTTGTCGATCAGGCCGAGTTCGAGCAGGCGCGGCGCGGTGATCGCCAGTGCATCCG
>NZ_DATBQK010000033.1:0-9728 GCF_036560865.1 Rudaea sp. | reverse complement strand
ATTGCTCGCCCATCCATGGGGCTCGCCCTCCGCTTTCGCTCCGGGCCAGCTCCACTTCGTTGCGCTGTCCAAATTCGCTCCCGGCGAATTTGTCGAACCCGGGGGTTCGCATCAAGTCCCCAGTCAGAAAAGCAAACGGCCCCGCGTGGGGGCCGTTTGCTTTTCTGGCTGGGAGACTAGGATTCGAGCCTAGATAAACGGAGTCAGAGTCCGTTGTCCTACCGTTAGACGATCTCCCAATACGGATGAATCGTTCTCTCTGACTTCGCGACGATCCAACTGGGAACAGCACGCCGCGGGTGAGCGCGGCGGCTTGAAACGAGATTAGCGCTTCGAGAACTGCGTGGCGCGGCGGGCTTTGTGCAGGCCCACTTTTTTGCGCTCGACTTCACGCGCGTCGCGGGTCATGAAACCGGCTTTGCGCAGCGGCGACTTCAGCGTTTCGTCGTGCTCGACGAGAGCGCGCGAAATGCCCAGGCGGATCGCGCCGGCCTGACCGGTGTTGCCGCCGCCTTCGACGGTGACAAGGATGTCGAACTTGTCGGTCGTCTGCGTAAGTTCAAGCGGCTGGCGCACGATCATGCGCGAGGTCTCGCGGCCGAAGAACTGGTCGAGCGGCTTGTCGTTGACCATGATCGAACCCTTGCCCGGGCGCAGGAACACGCGCGCGGTGGAGGATTTGCGACGGCCGGTACCGTAATTCTGAGTTGTCGTAGGCATGTGTGTATTTATACTTCTAATGACTTTGGCTGTTGTGCGGTATGAGGATGGTCCGGGCCTTTGTAGACCTTGAGCTTGCGATACATCGCACGGCCCAGCGGATTCTTCGGCAGCATGCCCTTGACCGCGAATTCGATCACGCGCTCGGGATGCTTGGCCAGCAGGTCTTTCAGCGCAATCGACTTGAGGTTGCCGATGTGGCCGGTGTGATGGTGGTACATCTTGTCATCGAGCTTGTTGCCGGTGACCGCGATCTTTTCCGCGTTGATCACGACGAGATAATCGCCAGTGTCCGCGTGCGGGGTGTAGACCGGCTTGTGCTTGCCGCGCAGACGGCGGGCGAGTTCGGTGGCAAGACGACCCAGCGTCTTGTTGCTCGCGTCGACAATGTACCAGTCGCGCTTGACCGTCTCAGCGTTGGCGCTGACCGTTGTAGTTTTCATGGCTTAAAACCTGTGCCCGCTGTGGGCGGTAAGTATTGGAGCGTGAAGCGAAGAACTGCGAATTTTAGCGGAGAGACCATGGCGGCGCAAGCCTAGGCTGGGAATCTGACAGTCAGGCAAGGCCCGGAATTGCTTCCACTGACAGCCAAAATGCCGCAAACGCATTGCATTGCACGCCTTCGGCCGGGAAAATCAGGGCATGTTCAGCCGCCAAACCTCACTGCCCGACCGCATCCTGAGCGAAATCGAACGTGCGTTCGGCACCGCGCTGGGCAGCGCTCCGCAAGCCCTGCGCCCCTCGCCTGCGGCCGGCATTGCCGAAGCCGATCTGGACGCCGACGCGCGCCGCCATGCGGCCGGCCTGATGCGGGTCAATCATACCGGCGAGGTGTGCGCGCAGGCGTTGTATTCCGGCCAGGCGGCGGTCGCGCGTCACGCGGACACGCGCGCGCAACTGCTCGAGGCCGCTGCCGAGGAAACCGATCATCTGGCCTGGTGCGGCGAGCGTCTGGACGCGTTGCATAGCCGGCCCAGTCTGCTCAATCCGTTGTGGTACGCGGGCAGTTTTGCGCTCGGCGCAGCGGCGGCGCTGGCCAGCGATCGCGTCAGCTTGGGCTTCGTGGTCGAAACCGAGCGCCAGGTCGAAGCGCATCTGGGTGAACACCTGGAAAAACTTCCTGCCGGCGATGCCGCGAGTCGTGCGGTGGTCGCGCAGATGAAGGACGATGAGGCGCGCCACGGCAAACTGGCACAAGCCGCCGGCGGCATCGATCTGCCGGCGCCGATTCCGACGTTGATGCGCTTCGCGAGCAATGTGATGAAGGCGGTCGCTTACCGCATTTAAGTCCTCCCCTTCAAGGGGAGGGTTGGGTGGGGATGGTGTTGGCATTACCTGCGCAAGCCCCCCCATCCGCCTTCGGCACCTTCCCCCGCAAGCGGGGGAAAGGAAAGACGCGCGTTCAACACTACGCCCACTACATCCTCACGTGTCCTAAAAAAAAACAAAGCCGGCATTGCGCCGGCCTTGTAATCGAGTTTTTTTGGACTATTGCCTTACCAAATGATCACGCGCTTTTCCGGCGCGACATACATCTTGTCGCCTTCCTTGACGTCGAACGCGGCGAAGTAGCCGGGCTGATTGGCGAGCGCGCCGATCACGCGATCGACCGGGATCGAGTGCGGGTCGGACTTGATCAGTTCAATCGCGAACTTGTCGCGCAGCTTGGCCTGGAACGCCTGGGCGAAGCCAATGTAGAAGCGCTGGTCACCGCTGAAACCGTCCAGGGTCGGCGCGGGTTTGCCGTCGAGCGAGATCTGATACGCCTTGTAGGCGATCGCCGCGCCCGAATTGTCGGCGATGTTTTCGCCGAGGGTCAGCTCGCCATTCAAGTGATAGCCCGGTACCGGCTCGAGCGCGTTGTATTCGGCAACGAGCGCCTGGGTCTTGGCCTTGAATTTGTCGTGGTCGTCCTTGATCCACCAGTCGCGCAGGTTGCCGTCGCCGTCGTACTGCGCGCCCTGATCGTCGAAGCCGTGGCTGATTTCATGGCCGATGACCGTGCCGATACCGCCGTAATTTATGGCATCGTCGGCCTTGGCATCGAAGAACGGCGGCTGCAGGATTGCGGCCGGAAACACGATTTCGTTCAACTCAGGATTGTAGTAGGCGTTGACCGTCTGCGGCGTCAAACCCCATTCCGCACGATCCACCGGCTTGCCGAGCTTGTTGATGTTGCGCTGATACTCGAACGCATTGGCGCGCATCACGTTGCCGATCAGGTCGTCCTTCTTGATCTGCAGCGACGAGTAGTCGCGCCACTTGTCGGGGTAGCCGATCTTCGGCATGAACTTGGCAAGTTTTTCCTGCGCGGCTTTCTTCGTCTCCGAACTCATCCAGTCGAGCGTGTCGATGCTCTGTTTGTAAGCCGCGAGCAGGTTCTTGACCAGTTGATCCATGCGCGCCTTGGATGCCGGCGGGAAGAATTGGGCGACGTAGAGTTTGCCAACCGCCTCGCCGATGGCGTTCTCGACCAGCGACGTGCCGCGTTTCCAGCGCGGCTGATCCTGCGGCACGCCGCGCAACTCGGTGCCGTAAAACGCGAAGCGCGTGTCGACAAAGTCCTTGCTCAGGAAACGCGCGTAACCGCGCAACAGCTGCCAGCGGAAATAAGTCTTGAGCGTGGGCAGCGGCGTGCTGGCGATGATCTTGTCCAAGCCGGTGATGTAGCTCGGCTGGCTGACGATCAGGTAATCGACCTTGCCGTCGATATCGCCCGCGGCGAGATAACTCTTCCAGTCGTAACCCGGCGCGAGCTTGGCCAGGTCGGCGATCGGTTCCTTGTTGTAGGCCTTGATCGGATCGCGCAGCTGCACCTTGGTCCACTGCACCTTGGCCAAGCTGGTTTCCAGCGCCATGACGGCTTTCGCGCTGGCCGCCGCATTCTTGTCGCCGGCCATGCCGAGCATCTTCTCGATGAACTTGGCATAGGCTTCGCGAATCTGTTTGAGCTTGGCGTCGTTTTCCAGATAGTAGTCGCGATCGGGCAGGCCCAGACCGTCCTGGCCGATATCGACCACATACTTGGTCGAATCCTTGTTGTCCTGATGCACGACCACGCTGAACGGTGCGGTCGCACCGATCTGGGTGAAGTGCGCAATCAGCGCCGGAATCTCTTTCTTGTCCTTGATCGCGTCGATGCGGGCAAAGTCGGGCTCAAGCGGCTTCAGGCCCAGCGTTTCGAGCGCGGGCTCGTCCATGAAGCTGGCGTACAGATCGGCGATCTTGGCCTTTTCGGCATCGCCGGCAGAATTCTTGGCCGCGTCTTCGATGATCGTGCGGATGTTCGCCTTGGCATCGTCGTCGAGCTTGACGAAGGATCCGGTCATCGGCTTGTCTTCAGGCATCGGCACCGTGTCGAGCCAGTGTCCGTTGACATAACGGTAGAAATCGTCCTGTGGCCGCACGGACGTATCCATGTTTTCCTTGATCACGCCGGAGGTCAGAACCGGCGCCGGCGCTGGCGCCGCGGCGGGCACCTGTGCGGCCTGCGGCGGCTGTTGACTGGAGCAAGCAGCGATCAGGCTGGCACAGGCCAGCGATAACAGGGTGCGTTTCATGGGTGTCCTCGATCGAGTCGGCGTTGTGCGTAACGCGCGAGTCTAGTTAATGCGCGAAGGGTGCGCATAGGCCATTGGTAACTGCGGTGGGAAAGTCAGCGGCTAGCGGTCAGCGGAAAGAGCCGGCTCGGCGAATGGGCGCAATGCTTTTCCCGCTCACCGCTCAGGTCAGGTTGCGCCCGTGGAACAATTCTTCGATTTCGCGCTTGAGCACGGCCTCGATGCGCTGGCGATCCTTGAACGACAGGTCCTCGGCGTGCGCCTCGAACAGATAGGTGTCGAGGTCGAAATCCTTCACATGCATCTTCGTGTGGAAGATGTTTTCCTGGTACACGTTGACGTCGAACATCTCGTATTTCTGGCGGATGTGCTTGGCCAGATATTCCTGGATCGAATTGATGCGGTGGTCGATGTAGTGCTTCTTGCCCTTCACGTCGCGGGTGAAACCGCGCACGCGGTAATCCATCGTCACGATATCCGACTCGAAACTGTCGATCAGATAATTCAACGCCTTCAACGGCGAAATCACGCCGCAGGTGGCCACGTCGATGTCCGCACGGAACGTCGCGATGCCGTTGTGCGGATGCGTTTCCGGATAGGTATGGACGGTGATATGGCTCTTGTCCAGATGCGCGACCACGGCATCGGAAATGAGATCGCGGCCGGCGTCGCGCTTGTCGATCACCGGTTCCTCGGAAATCAGGATCGTCACGCTCGCGCCCTGCGGATCGTAGTCCTGGCGCGCGATGTTGAGGATGTTCGCGCCGATGATCTCGGCCACGTCAGTGAGGATCTTGGTCAGCCGGTCCGAGTCGTAGGTATCGTCGATGTACTCGATATAGCGATCGCGCTGCTCGGAGGTCACCGCGTAGCAGATGTCGTAGATATTGAAGCTGAGCGCCTTGGTCAGGTTGTTGAAACCCTGCAGTTTCAGGCGCGGAAGAGGTTTGACCACGATGGATTTCCTACAAAGGCACCGCCAGGCACCGACGGTAAAGCGCGCGAATTATGGAACAAGTTGCCTGCTGGGGGAACCATGCGCCGGCGCATGTTCGTGCCGGAGGCCGGCGCAGTGCGGTTTGGACGTCCATCTGACGCAGCCGACGGCCGCCCGACCGGTTCTCGAAGGCGCACGGCTCACTACGACTTGATATGAAAGATTTGTTGCGGCCTGTCGTTTCCCTGCTTTTTTCGTCTAAGATGCGGTGCGGCCGACTGGGGGGCTGTGTCGACGTCGGTAGCGCAACACCACAGGGGAGGCGAACAGCCATCCATGAGCAAACTGTCTGAAAGATCGAGTGCGTCTCAACCTTTGCGCTATACCCTGCAAAAAGCGATCGCGCGCGTGCAGACACCCAGCTCTCTGGTCCTCGATCAGGCGACCTTGAACAGGTTCCTCGAGTACTGTCATCTGCGCCACTACCCGCGCAAGACCGTCATCATCCGGCCGGGCGATCTGGCGAACATCCTGTATTTCATCATCGAAGGTTCGGTGACGGTGTCGTCGGAGGACGAGGAAGGGCGCGAACTGATCCTGGCGTATATCAACGCCGGCGAGTTCATCGGCGAAATGGGTCTGTTCGTGGAAACGCCGCAGCGCGAAGTCATGGTGCGCACGCGCACTTCCTGCGATCTGGCCGAGATCAGCTACGACCGCCTGTTCCAGTTGGCCGAAGGTTCGTTGCGCGAAGACCTGCCGAAAATCCTGTTCGCGATCGGCACGCAACTCACCAATCGTGTGCTCAATACCTCGCGCAAGGTCAGCCGCCTCGCCTTCATGGACGTGACCAGCCGCGTCGCCAAGACGCTGATCGATCTGACCGCCGAGCCCGATGCGATGTCGCATCCCAAAGGTATACAAATTCGCATCTCGCGCCAGGAAATCAGCCGCATCGTCGGCTGTTCGCGCGAAATGGTCGGACGCGTGCTCAAGCAACTCGAAATCCAGGGGATGATTTCGGTGTCGGGCAAGAATATGGTGGTGTTCGACTCGCGCTGAAGCTTTGCATTCCGGCGAAAGCCGGACTGCGAAGGCAGGATGCCGAAGTGAACATTCGCGCAGCGAATGGCCCGCAGGGCACGCGGCAGGAGCCGCGTGTAATCCAAAGTCTTTTCGTTGGCCCGGTGAAGAGCAAAGACGCTGGATGACCAGCTTCGCTGTTGTAACGCGTCTCCGGCTTTCGCCGGAATGACGAGCACGGCTATTGCCACTCGACGATCGAAAGCCGCCCCTTCAAACGCGGCGACACACGCGCAAGCATCTGCCGGTTCGGGTTGACGAGAAACGCCGAGCGCGCGGCCGCGAGGATCGGCAGATCGGTCAGCGAATCGCTGTAGGCGACATCCCAGGGCGGGCGCACGCCGCGCCGCCCAAGCTGGTGCGCTTTTTCCACACCGACATTGCGCGCCGCGACGCGCACACCGAAACGCCCCTCGGCGAGTCGGGATGCGACCAGTTCGATCTGGCCCAGTCCCAGCTCGTCGAGAATGGTGCGCGCCAGGGTTTCCTCGCAGCCACTAACCACGATCACGCGCGCACCTGCATGCCGATGCGCATTCAGTGCGGCAAGTCCCTGGCGCGAGAAATGGCGTGCGTCGCGCGCGAGCGTGCGGCCGAAATCCTGTGCGAGCGTGCGGTAGCGCGAGAGGGTAAATCCGAGCAGCGCGAGGCGCACGATAAAGCGCACCGCGCCGCTGCGCGTGCGCCGCAGCCAGAGGAACGGCAGAGTAACTAACAATAACGGCGACGCCAGCGCGACACGCCACCATGCACGCGCGCAGTGATGGCGCATCAGCGCGGTGAAGGCGTCGCCCTTGAACAGCACTCCGTCGAAATCGAACAACACCACGGGCTGCGCGCCGGCCGTTTTTGCGCGCGTCGAATCAACCGTCATCGCTGAACAATCGATGCAGTTCCGCGCCCGGATCGTCCGCGCGCATAAAGGTTTCGCCGACCAGGAACGCGTTCACTCCCGCGCCGCGCAGACGCGCGACATCGGCACGGGTGCCGATACCGCTTTCCGTTACCAGCAAGCGATCCGCGGGCACTTGTCGGCGCAGTTGCAGGGTGGTGTCGAGCGTCGTTTCGAACGTGCGCAGGTTGCGGTTGTTGATGCCGATCAGGTGCGCCGATGTGGCGAGCGCGCGTTCGAGCTCCTCGCCATCGTGTACTTCCATGAGCACATCCAGATCGAGCTCGTGCGCGAGCGCGGACAGTTCCAGCAGACTCGCATCGCCCAGCGCCGCAACGATCAGCAGGACTGCGTCGGCGCCAAGCACGCGCGCTTCGTAAACCTGGTAAGGATCGATAGTGAAATCCTTGCGCAACACCGGCAGCGCGCAGGCCGCGCGCGCCTGCAGCAGATAGGCATCGGCTCCCTGAAAAAAATCGACGTCGGTCAGCACCGACAGGCAGGCCGCACCACCGGCCGCGTAGCTGTGCGCGATTTGTGCCGGGTCAAAATCTGCGCGGATCACGCCGCGGCTCGGACTGGCTTTTTTTACTTCCGCGATCACGCCGGCGTGACCGGCGGCGATCTTCGCATCGAGCGCGGCGATGAATCCGCGCGACGGCGGCATATCGGCCACGCGCGCGGAAAGCTCGGCCAGGCCGATGCGCGCGCTGCGTTCGCGGATTTCCTCAGCCTTGCGCGCGAGAATTTTTTTCAGGATATCGGACACTTAAGCGGTGAGCGGTGAGCGGTGAGCGGTGAGCGGAAGATACTAGTGTAATGCTTCATAAATATTGGTACCTGCTGCTCCCGGGGTTGCACCCTTCCGGCTGCCGCCACCTTCCCCCGCAAGCGGAGGAAGGGTCCCACATTGCTGCTTTTAGCTTTCCCTTCCCCTGCGAAGCGGGGGAAGGTGCCGAAGGCGGAAGGGGGGTGCTTTTGTTCCGCATGTCCAAAATAAGTTCCAAACAGAATGAGCACTACACTAGCAGCCTCAAGGGCCGTAGTACGCACGCTCGACTTTCGCGACACGCACTTCGAAATGCTCGTACCACTCGCGCTTGCCGCGCGCGCGCGTTGCCGCGTGCTCGGCGTGGTTGCGCCAGCGCAGGATGTTTTCCTCGCTGTCGAAGTAGGCCACGGTGATGCCGAAGCCGTTCGTGTCGCGCGCGCTTTCCACTCCAAGATACCCCGGCTGCTGCACGACCAGCTCGAACATGCGCTCGGCGGCGGCCGCGTAGTCGGCCTCGCCCTTGCCGTTGCGCTGAGAGGAGAAGATCACCGCGTAGTACGGTGGTTTCGGGGTTTTCGCAAATCCAAGGCCGCTCATGTTTGTACCCCACGCAGGCGCTGCGTCGTGGCGATGAATTGATCGAGCTTGGCGCGCGCTGCGCCGCTCGCAAGCGACGCGCGTGCGAGCGCGAGGCCGCTCGCGATCGAGTCGGCGACGTTCGCGGCATATAACGCGGCGGCGGAGTTGAACAGCACGATATCTCGCGCCGCACCGGGCCGATTCTCCAGCGCTTCGAGTATCCGCTGCCTGGATTGTGCGGGACCATCCACGCGCAAGCTGGCGCTTTCGGCGAGCGTAAAACCGAATGTTCCCGGCTCGATTTCATATTCCCTGACCACGCCGTCGCGCAGCTCGCCGACCAGGGTCGGGCCGGCCAGCGAGATTTCGTCCATGCCGTCCTTGCCCCACACCACCATCGCGTTGCCCGCGCCGAGACGTTGCAGAACGCGCACTTGTATACCGACCAGATCGGGATGGAACACGCCCAGCAGGATATTCGGCGCACCCGCGGGATTGGTCAGCGGCCCGAGAATATTGAACAGCGTTCGCACGCCCATTTCGCGGCGCACCGGCGCGACTGCCTTCATCGCCGGATGATGATTGGGCGCGAACATGAAACCGATCCCGGTCTCGTCCAGGCACGCGGCGACCTGTGCCGGCGTCAGATCGATCACCACGCCGAACGCTTCGAGCACGTCGGCGCTACCGGACTTGGACGACACCCCGCGATTGCCGTGCTTGGCCACATGCGCGCCCGCCGCCGCGACGACGAACATCGATGCGGTGGAAATATTGAATGTGTTCGCGCTGTCGCCGCCGGTGCCGACGATATCAAGAAAGTGTGGATAGGCCGGCGTCTGCACCTTGGCCGCCATTTCGCGCATCACGCTCGCCGCCGCGGCGATTTCGCCGACGGTCTCTTTCTTCACGCGCAAGCCGGCCAGAATCGCGCCGACCATCGTCGGCGATACTTCGCCGCGCATGATCTGGCGCATCAGATTGACCATCTCATCGTGAAAAATCTCGCGATGTTCGATCGTGCGCTGCAGCGCCTGTTGCGGAGTGATCGACATCACTCAAGCCGCCAATGCGGGCGCATGCAGAAAATTGCGCAACTGCGCGTGGCCGTGCTCGGTCATGATCGACTCGGGATGGAACTGCACGCCTTCGATCGGCAGCGTCCTGTGGCGCAGGCCCATGATC
>NZ_DATBQK010000032.1:0-8682 GCF_036560865.1 Rudaea sp. | reverse complement strand
GAGCACGCCGCCCTGTTTTTCATAGATTTCGAATTCGCGGATATCCGCGCCGGCGATGAAGCCATTCGCCTTGCCCGAGCAGATCACCACGCCCTTGGGTGGTTCGAACGAGAGGCGCTCGACAATCTGCGCCAGCTCGTCGAGTACGGCGCGATTGAGCGCATTCACCGATGCGTCGGCGCGATTGAGGGTCAGGACCGTGATGCCGTCCGCGCCGGTATCGGTTTGCCAGTGGGAAAAACGCAGACCTTCGAACATGGCGGTTCCGGGCGAGTCAGGCAAGACGGCTATAATCTGCGCAAGCTGCGGCCCGGGTCAATCGGTCTAGGCCAGTTGCGAAAGCGCTGGCCGGCCGCATCTTTCTGCCGCGACGCGCGCGCAGACTGGAACTATTCATGACGACACAAGGTCTAGCAACAACGCTTGATCGGGTCGAACACCAACGGAGCACGGCCCGGATGGGCGAGACAGATACCGACCAGGCCCTGGTAGAACGGGTACAGAAGGGGGACAAGCGCGCTTTCGACCTGCTGATACGCAAGTACCAGCACAAGTTGGTGAGCGTCATTTCTCGCTATGTCTCCGACTGGAGCGAATGCCAGGACGTTGCCCAGGAAGCTTTCATCCGCGCCTATCGCGCGATCGGCAACTTCCGCGGCGACAGCCAGTTCTATACGTGGATCTACAAGATTGCGATCAACACGGCGAAGAACCATCTGGTGTCGCAGGGCCGGCGCCCGCCCAAGGACGATATCTCGGTCGACGACGCGGTGCTGCTGGATGGCGGTTCCTGGCTCAAGGATCAGGCCACGCCGGAGCATGAACTTTTGCGTCAGGAAATTGAACAAACCGTGTTCGACACTGTCGAACAGCTACCGGAAGAACTGAAAACAGCGATTACGCTGCGTGAGGTGGATGGCTTGAGTTACGAGGAAATCGCGGAAAAAATGGATTGCCCGATCGGCACGGTCCGTTCGCGCATCTTTCGCGCCCGCGATGCGATCGATCAAAAGCTGCGTCCGCTGCTGTCCGATACCAAGGTGTCCGACCATGAGTGAAGAAATCCAAGTCAACGCCAACCAGCAATTCTGCGAGCAGTTGTCCGCCATGGTGGACGGCGAACTCGCACGCGACCAGGTACGCTTCCTGCTGCGCGGCGTCGACACGCAGTCCGATCTGGCGCGGCGCTGGTCGAGCTATCACGTGATCAGTGCGACGCTGAGGCACGAGTACGTCGCCTTGGCGCTGCCTGGCAATTTCGCCGACGGCATCATCGGCCGTCTGCAAACGGAACGCGGCGCGTTGGCTGGAACGACTGCGCGTCGTCTCGGTGCGCTGCGCTGGGTCGGCGGCGGTGCGATCGCTGCAGCGGTGGCCGTGGTCGCCCTGGTTGTGTCGCGCCCGGTCGGCGACAGCGTGGTGTCGGCGCGAACGACGCTCGGTCCCGTCGTGGCGCAGCAGGCGCCGGCGCAGCAGGTGCGTTCGCCTTACCTGCCGGTGCTGGCGCCGCCCGCGGCGATTGCGAATCCGTTGCCGATGGCCGGGTTCAATGCCAACGATGTACTGCCGGCGAGTTTCCGTTTCGATTCGGTGTTGCCCGACTACTATTCGCCGCGCGGCAATGCGCTTTTGCGCAGCGATCTGTCGGCTACCGGCGTGCCTTACGTGCTGTATCTCAGGCTGCCGCAGCGTCCTCCGGCGACGCAAGCCGCGCCGCAGAGCGTCGCCTCGCCGCAATAGGTTGTCCGCGCAACCCGCAGCTTAACGCCGGCTGACAAGGAGTCGTCGAACGTTCGTATTTTCGGAAACCCGGCGGCGCGCACGCAATCCAATTGCGCGATGTTCCGCACGGTTCGCAAGCCCCCTTCTTGAAGTCGTTTCCCCAGAATCCATCTCTCAAGCAGTCAACAAATCGGTTTCGATAAAGGTACACATATGCGCAAAGTATACAGTGCAAGCGTATTCTTGCTATTCGCCGTGGCGGCTGCGGCCGCGCATGCGGACCTGCCGGATTTCACCCAGCTGGTCGAAAAAAACGGCCCGTCCGTGGTCAACGTCACCGCGACCCAGGGCGACAGCGCCAACATCCAGGGCGACGACGCCGACGATCAGGACGGCCCTGATCAGAGCGGGCCGGACCAGCCGGACATGCCCGATATCCTGCGCCGCTTCTTCGGTCCCGGCGGCCCGGGCGCTCCGGGCGGCGGCCATCCGCGCATCGGTGGCGAATCGCTCGGGTCCGGGTTCATCATTTCCAGCGACGGCTACATCCTGACCAACAACCATGTCGTGGCCGGCGCGGAGAAAGTCGTCGTGCGCCTGTCCGACCGGCGCGAACTCGACGCCAAAGTGGTCGGCACCGATGAAAGGTCCGATGTCGCCCTGCTCAAGGTCAAGGCAACCGGTCTACCGGCGGTGACGATCGGCGATTCGTCCAAGTTGAAGCCCGGGCAGTGGGTGGTGGCGATCGGCTCGCCGTTCGCGATGGATCATACGGTCACACACGGTATCGTCAGTTATGTCGGCCGCAGCAGCCGTGGTGAACAATACGTGCCGTTTATCCAGACCGACGTGCCGATCAACCGCGGCAACTCGGGCGGCCCCCTGTTCAATCTCGATGGTCAAGTGGTCGGCATCAATTCGCAGATCTATTCCAATACCGGCGGCTATATGGGCGTGTCGTTCTCGGTGCCGATCAATCTGGCGATGAATACCGTGGAGCAGCTCAAGGCCACCGGTCATGTCGCACGCGGAATGATCGGCGTGCAGATCCAGGGCGTGACCCGCGATGTCGCGCAGAGCCTGGGCCTGCCGCAGGTCAGCGGCGCCCTGGTCACCCAGGTCACGCCCGGCAGCGGTTCGGACAGGGCCGGCGTGCAGCCGCGCGATGTGATCCTTGCCTACAACGGCCATGTAATCGATCAGCAGACCGATCTGCCGCTGCTGGTCGGAGGCACCAAACCGGGCTCCACAGCCGAACTGAAGGTGTTCCGCGACGGCAAGACGCTCACCGTGCCGGTCAAGGTCGGCGAGTTGGCCCCGGAGAAAGCGGTCCTGGCCAGCCTTGGCAATAGCGAGCAGGCCAAGCGCAGGAACTCGCTCGGCCTCGCCGTCGAGGACATCACGGCCGAGCAGCGCAAGGAGCTCGGCCTCAAGGATCAGAATGGCGTGGTGATTGCCGACGTGAGCGGTGCGGCCAAGCGCGCAGCGCTGCAGGCGGGCGATATCGTCCTCATGGTCGGGCGCCAGTCGATTAAGTCCACCGGCGACTTCCGCAATGCGGTAAAAGACGTCAAGGCGGGCGACTCGGTCATGCTGCTGGTCAAGCGCAATGAAGCGACGCAGTTTGTGACCATCGCCTTGCCGAAACCGAAGAACGGTTGAGCCTCTGCCGCGTTTGCGTGATGCTTTGAAGCGCATCGCGCGCGGCAGGCGAAGGTCAGCAGGGATGCCGGTCGGGAGACGCACCATTGATTGTTCGCGGTCTCCACCATTCAGAATATCGGGCCCTGCGGGGCCCGTATATTGTGCAAACGCAACAAACCGCCGTCTTCATGCGATAATTGTCGTTTTGCCGGCCCGCCATCCAGCGCGGGCCCGCCAACGGCATCGCATGGAACTCATTCGCAACTTCTCAATCATCGCGCACGTGGACCACGGCAAGTCCACGCTGGCCGACCGCATCATTCAATTGTGCGGCGGGCTGGAAGCGCGCGAGATGGAAGCGCAGGTACTCGACTCGAATCCGATCGAGCGCGAGCGCGGCATCACGATCAAGGCGCAGTCGGTGTCGCTGCCGTATACGGCGCGCGATGGAAAAGTATACATGCTCAATTTCATCGACACGCCGGGGCATGTCGATTTCAGCTATGAGGTGAGCCGCTCGCTGGCCGCCTGCGAAGGTGCGTTGCTCGTGGTCGATGCAGCGCAAGGTGTCGAAGCGCAGTCGGTGGCGAACTGCTACACCGCGGTGGAGATGGGGCTCGAAGTCGTGCCCGTGCTCAACAAGATCGACCTGCCGACCGCCGACATCGACAAGGTCAAGGAAGAAATCGAGGCCGTGATCGGCATCGACGCAACCGACGCCGTCGCGATCAGCGCCAAGACCGGACTGAATGTCGTCGAAGTGCTGGAGGCGATCGTCGCGCGCATTCCGCCGCCGAAACCGCGCGATACCGACCGCTTGCAGGCACTCATCATCGACTCCTGGTTCGACAATTATCTCGGCGTCGTCTCGCTGGTGCGCGTGATGCAGGGCGAGATCAAGCCGCGCGACAAGCTTCTGGTCATGTCGACCGGGCGCAGTCACGACGTCGATTCGGTGGGTGTGTTCACGCCGAAACGGCTGGCCAAGGACGCATTGCGCGCGGGCGAGGTCGGCTGGGTCTGTGCCGCGATCAAGGACGTGCATGGCGCGCCGGTCGGCGACACGCTGACCTCGGCCACAAAGCCCGCGGACAAGCCCTTGCCGGGCTTTCAGCAGATGCAGCCGCGCGTATTCGCCGGTCTGTTCCCAGTGTTGGCGGACGATTACCCAGCGCTGCGCGAAGCACTGGAAAAACTCAAGCTCAACGATGCCGCGCTCGCATTCGAGCCGGAGAGTTCCGAGGCGATGGGTTTCGGTTTCCGCTGCGGCTTCCTCGGTCTGCTGCACATGGAGATCATCCAGGAGCGGCTGGAGCGCGAATACGATCTCAATCTCATCACCACCGCGCCCACGGTGATCTACGAAGTACTCAAGACCGACGGCTCAGTAATGACCCTGGACAATCCGGCCAAGCTGCCGCCGAGCCAGTACATCGAGGAAATCCGCGAGCCGATCATCGTCGCCAATATCCTCACGCCGCCGGAACACATCGGCAGCGTGATCAAGCTGTGCGAGGAAAAACGCGGCGTGCAGCGCTCGATTCACTACATGGCGAGCCAGGTGCAGATCAGCTATGAGCTGCCTTTGGCCGAAGTCGTGCTCGATTTCTTCGACAAGCTCAAATCCGTGTCGCGCGGTTACGCCTCGATGGAGTACCACTTCGAACGCTTCCAGGCCGGCCCGCTGGTGCGCGTGGATGTGCTGATCAACGGCGACCGCGTCGATGCCTTGAGCCTGATCCTGTACCGAACGAATGCGGATCGCCGCGGCCGCGAACTGGTCGAGAAGATGAAGGAATTGATCCCGCGCCAGCAATTCGATGTCGCGATCCAGGCCGCGATCGGTGCGCAGATCATCGCGCGCTCAAGCGTCAAGGCGTTACGCAAGAACGTGCTGGCCAAGTGTTACGGCGGCGACGTCACGCGCAAGCGCAAGCTGCTCGAGAAACAGAAGGAAGGCAAGAAGCGCATGAAGCAGGTCGGCAGCGTGGAAATTCCGCAAGAGGCCTTCCTCGCGGTATTGCAAATGGACAAGTAAGACGGAGCATTGCTGCGCCCGGGTTGGCGGGAACGCAACACGGGAAGGCGATGCATTAATATTCGCATCACCTCACCGCTACGCAGATACGAATCGAAAAGGAAACACGGATGGATTTTGACTTTGCCTTGTTGCTGGTCGTACTGACCGCGGTCACCGGTATTATCTGGCTGTTCGATCGCCTGTTTTTCCACAAGGGCCGAGTCGCGCGCGCGCAGGCGATGGGCGCGCTCGGCGGCAGTCAGCGCGAGCGCGAGCAACGCGTGACCGAGGCCATGCGCGAGCCGGCCATCGTCGAGTACGCGCGCTCGTTCTTTCCGGTAATCCTGATCGTGCTGCTGTTTCGCTCGTTCATCGCCGAGCCGTTCAAGATTCCGTCCGGATCGATGATGCCGACCCTGCTCGTCGGCGATTTCGTGCTGGTGAACAAATTTGCCTACGGCCTGCGCCTGCCGGTGCTGAATAAGAAGTTCTTCGAGGTCGGGGAACCGAAGCGTGGCGATGTGTTCGTGTTCGTCTATCCTGGTTATGCCTGCGAACGCGACGGCAAACCGGTACGCAGCGGCTCACGCTGCGGATATCCCGTGACGCCGGTCCCGAAAATGAACTACATCAAGCGCGTGATCGGCCTGCCGGGTGATACGATTACCTATCGCAACAAGACGCTGTACGTGAACGACAAGGAAATTCCGCAGAACGACGTTGGGCCGTTCGGCGGCCCGTTCAGGAGCGGCGATCCGAATGCCTGCGATATGCAGGGATCGGAAATCAAGCAGGAATTGCTTCCCGCGGTGGAGCACCGTATCCTGAACATGCCAACCCAGAATGGAGCCGAGGGAACGTTCCAGGTACCCGCAGGGCAGTATTTTGCGATGGGCGACAATCGCGATTGCAGCGAGGACAGCCGTTACTGGGGTTTCGTGCCGGAACAGAATCTGGTCGGTCGCGCCTTCGTGATCTGGATGAATTGGGATAGTGGCATCGACTTCAAGCGGCTGGGCACTCTGATCAAATAGGGGACCATCATGAGTACGCGGAACACTCAGAAAGGCATGACGCTGATCGGCTTCATCATCATCCTCATCGTGGTGGGATTCTTCGCCTTCGCGGCGATGAAGCTGGTCCCGGTCTACGTCGAATATTTCGGTGTGGTGAAATCGATGAAGGCGGTGGCGAACGACATCAATGCACCGACCATGGAGCTTGTGGAGATCCGCAAGAAGCTCGATGTCAATTTCGACCTGCAATACGTGAGCGACTTGCCGCCGGATGCGATCAAGCTTGAAAGGCAGAACGGGCGCCGCGCGTTGCGCATCGTCTATGACCGCCAGATTCCCTTTTTATACAATGTGTCGCTACTCGCGCATTTCGATCATTCCGAGAACATGTTGCGCGACAGCGGCATATGAACGGGCGCGCGGGCGGGGCCTGATTGTCCACGCGGCTGGCGTATACCTTTGCCGACAACGAGCTGCGCGAACGCGCGCTCAGCCATCGCAGCGTGGGCGCGGACAACAACGAGCGCTTGGAATTCTTTGGCGACGCGCTGGTCAACCTGGTTGTTACCGAGCAGATCTACGAAAAATTCCCCAAGGCGGACGAGGGCGAGCTGACGCGTCTGCGCGCGCGTCTGGTCAGTGAGCCCGCGCTCGCCGAAGTCGCGCGCGAGATCGATCTGGGTGACGAGTTGCGGCTCGGGCCGGGCGAGTTGAAAAGCGGCGGCTTCCGGCGCGATTCGATTCTTGCCGATGCGTTCGAGGCCCTGATCGCCGCGGTGTACCTGGATGGTGGCTGGAACGCCTGTCGCGCGCTCGTGCGCGACTTGTTCGAGCCGCGTCTGGCCCAGGCCGCGAGCGGCGAGGACAAGGACGCCAAGACGCGTCTGCAGGAATGGCTGCAAGCACGCGCGCAACCCTTGCCGAGCTACGAACTTGTGGCAACTTTCGGCGCCGATCATGCCAAGGTGTTCGAGGTCGAGTGCGCCATCGCTGACGCAGACTTGCGTGCGCAAGGTCGCGGCAGCAGCCGGCGCGCGGCGGAGCAACTTGCCGCCGCAAGCGCGCTGGCACTGTTGCAGGCGCGCGAGCAGTCGGCGCAATGACTCCCGATCCGGCGAAACCGGGTGAAGGCGATTTCCGCTGCGGCACGGCGGCGATCGTCGGCCGGCCCAACGTCGGCAAGTCGACCCTGGTCAATGCCCTGGTCGGGCAGCGTTTCAGCATCGCCGGCCCCAAGCCGCAGACCACACGGCATCGCATTCTCGGCATCGTCACGCGCGCGCAGGGTCAGATCCTGCTGCTGGACACGCCGGGCCTGCATGCGGACGGTGCGCGCGCGCTCAATCGCCAGCTCAACCGCGCCGCGCGCAATGCGATTGCCGAAGCCGATGTCGGCGTGCAGCTGATCGAGGCAGGACGCTGGACCGTGGAGGATCAGCTGGTGCGCAACCAGCTTGCCGATTCCGCGCAACCTCGATTGCTCGCGCTGAACAAGGTGGATGCGCAGAAAGATAAAAAGCAGCTTCTTCCGTTTCTGGAAAAGGTCGCAAACGACGGCTTCTACGCCGATGTATTTCTGATTTCTGCGCGCCGCCGTGACGGCATCGAGGCGCTCGAACGCGCGATCATCGATCTTCTGCCAGTCGCGCCGGCACAGTTCGTCGACGACGAATTCACCGACCGCAGCGAGCGCTTTCTCGCCACCGAGCTGATTCGCGAACAACTGATGCTGCGGCTGGCGCAGGAATTGCCGTACGCGGTGACGGTCGAGATCGAAACCTTTGCCGATCGCGAGGACGGCGTCGCCGAGATCAACGCCGCGATCTGGGTCGAGCGCGAAGGGCAGAAGGCGATCGTGATCGGCAAGGGCGGCGAGCAGCTCAAAACGATCGGCAGCGCCGCGCGTCAGGCGATGATCAAGCTGTTCGGACGCCGCGTGTTTCTCAAGCTCTGGGTCAAGGTGCGCGAGAACTGGTCGGACGACGAAGCCGCACTGCACCTTTTTGGTTATTCCGACTGAACTGCGTGCGAAAGAGCGTTGGCCGCAAAGAGCGCAAATGACGCGAAGGAAAAGCAAGGCTCTCTTTTGCGCTCTTTGCGGCCAATAAATATGTCTGATCTGAGCCTGCATCATGCGCGTTGAACAGCAACCGGCCTTCATCCTGCACGCGCGCGCGTATCGCGAAACTTCGCTGCTGCTCGAATGTCTGACTCGCGATCACGGCCGGGTCGGGCTCGTCGCGCGTGGGGTGCGTCGCGAGCGCACACGTACGCCGCGCG